>NZ_DDCJ01000089.1:2598-48140 GCF_002335285.1 Thalassolituus sp. UBA2009 | reverse complement strand
TTAGTGTCGACAGGCCCTAGCATCCACCCACCTGTCACTCCACCAGCTCACGCAATACGGTCAGTGGCGCCACCGTCACGGTGCGCCGCATCAGCCACATACCCGGCAGCGCCAGTAGCAGCGCCGCCAGCGGTGGCAGCCATAACCACACCCAGCCCAGACCATCGTATGGCAGTGACAGCAGACCGCGGTACAGGCCAAAGCAAATCGCTTCGGCACCGATAAGCGCCAGCAACGAGGAAATAAACCCGAGCAAAGCAAATTCCGCCAGATGGCCGCGGCGCAATAACGCGGTACCGGCACCTAAGGTGCGCAACACCGCACCTTCGCGCAGACGCTCCGGTAATGCCGCCACCAGCGACGACAGCATCACCAGCAGTGCAGCCACCAGCACAAACAGCAGAATCAGCTCCACCGCCAGACTGACCTGACTGAGCAGCGCCTGCACCTGGCCCAGCACCACCTGCATATCCAGCAGGGTAATGCCCGGATACTGACGAATCAGCGCCGTCAGCTGCGCCTGAGATGCCGGTGGCGCATAAAAACTGGTGAGGTAATTGGCCGGCAACTGCGCCAGCACATCAGCGGAGAACATCATGTAAAAGTTCGGCGTCATGGTGCCCCAGTCAACACTGCGGATACTGCTGACCACTGCGCTGAATTCCACCCCACCGGCACTGAAGCTCAGAGTGTCGCCCAGACCAACACCCAGCCGTCCGGCCAGGCGCTGCTCCAGCGATACCTGCCCGCTCTCATCCAGCAGCGTTTGCCAGCTGCCCTCTTCAATCGCATTGGCAGCCGGTAGTTGCTGATCCGACGTCAGCGCCAGATCGCGGTTAATCGCCGGGTCATCGGCCACCGCCAGCTCCTGCACGCTGACATCATTAATGCGCAACAGGCGGCCGGGCACCATCGGGTACAGTTTCTGACTTTGCAGTCCGGCGTCCTGCAGTGACTGGCGGAAGTCATCCACTTCATAGGGCTGGATATTAATGGCGAACACATTGGGCGCATCGTCCGGCAGGCTTGCCTGCCAGTCGGCCAGCAGGTCATTGCGCAGTGCGCCGATCACCAGCATCACCATCATCGTCAGGGCAAAGGCAAGAATCTGCCCGGCACTCTGGCGGCTGTTGCGGCTCAGATGCTGCCAGGCAAAACGCCACATCAGGGGTAAATCATGCTGTGCCAGCAGACGGCGCAGATACTGAATCAGACCATTCAGCGCCAGCAGCATAATCACCACCAGCAGACTGCCACCGCCCATCATGCCCAGCGTCATCGGCAGATCATGGGTAAACAGGAACAGCAGCAGGGTCAGCGCGATCAACGCCAGCGAGGTAATCAGCCAGCCGGATAACGGCACCGGCTGCAAATCACGGCGCAGCACCCGCAGCGGCGTCACCCGCGCCAGCGGTAACAGATAAGGCAAAGCAAAGCCGAGCAAAGTCAGCAACCCGCTGCTGGCGCCCAGCAGCCAGGCCGACCAGGGCGCCGCCGGTAACGGCTGCGGCACCAGTTCACCCAGAACCGCCAACAAGCCCGCCTGTAACCCGGCCGCCAGCGCCAGACCGGCCAGCGTCGCCACCAGCCCCAGCTGCAACAGCTGTAAGGCGTAGATATTCCACACCTGTGCCCGCGCCAGACCAAAGGTACGCATCAGCGCGCTGATATCAAAATGGCGGCTGGCATAGCGCTGGGCACTGATCGCCACCGCCACACTGGCCAGCACCACCGCCAGCATCGCCGCTAAGCCAAGATAACGCCGCGCCTTATCGAGGGCATTGGCCATCGCCTGATTGCTGTCGGCCAGTGATTCAAATTTCTGATTGGGCGCCAGATCGCGGAAGGTCCGCAGCTGCGCCAGTGCCTGCTCATCGCCGAGCAACAGCAAGCGCCAGTTCAGACGGCTGCCGGCAGCGGTTAACCCACTGCTTTCCAGATCGGCCCAGTTCATCATCAGCCGCGGTGACAGATTATAAAAATTTCCGCCACGGTCACTTTCTTCAACAATGACCGCACTGAGGCGCAGGCGGGTCGTACCCAGCTCGACTTCATCGCCCAGTTGCGCATTCAGCAGTGCCAGCAGACGCGGCTCCACCCAGGCCTCACCGGGCAGCGGCCCCTGCGTTGCATCCAGCGTGGCGGCGTCATCGCCTGCCTGTTCACGGATGCGCAGAATACCGCGCAGCGGATAGCCTTTATCCACCGCTTTGATCGCCGCCAGCGACATATCATCACCATGCAGCACCACCGAAGGGAATGTCAGGGTCTGGCTGGTGCTCAGCCCTAACCTCTGTGCTTCTTCCTGCCAGGCCGGATCAATCTGACTGGTCGACTGCAGGCGCAGATCAGCACCGAGTAAATCGTTGGAGCGGGACTGCATCGCCAGATCGAGACGGGCACTGAACAGGGCAATGGCGGTGGTGGAGGTGACGGCAATCAGCAGGGCCGCGAGAATCAGGGTCAGTTCACCGCTGCGGGCCTCGCGCAACAGCAGGCGCAGCGCCAGCAGCCATTGACGGTACAGCGTCATAACGCCTCCAGCCGGCCAGCGTTCATATGCACCCGGCGCTGGCAACGTTGCGCCAGACGTTCATCGTGGGTCACCAGCACCAGCGTGGTGCCGCCGGCCTGATTCAGCTCAAATAACAGATCTTCGATCTGCGCGCCGGTTTTGCTGTCGAGATTACCGGTGGGTTCATCGGCAAACAGAATCGCAGGTTTGCCGGCAAAGGCGCGGGCAATAGCAACCCGTTGCTGCTCGCCGCCAGATAATTGCGTCGGGTAATGCAGCTGCCGTTCGCCCAGACCCACCTGCGTCAGTAATTGCCGGGCTTCGTCACGGGCGTTACGCACACCACGGATCTCCAGCGGCAGCATGACGTTCTCCAGCGCCGTCAGCCCCGGTAACAGCTGGAAGTTTTGGAACACAAAGCTGACACCCTGCGCCCGCACCGCAGCACGCTGATCTTCATCCAGCGCCCCCAGCTCATGCCCCAGCAACTCAACACTGCCCGTGGTCGGCAGATCCAGCCCGGCCATAATGCCCAGCAGGGTTGATTTACCACTGCCGGAGGCGCCGACAATGGCCACGCTCTCGCCCGACTTGATCTCAATATTCACAGCCTGCAAGATGGTCAGCCGCTGGGCGCCGGTATCCACTTCTTTGCCCAGCTGCTGAATACGGAGAGAAAACCCGGTGTCTGCTTTCTTACTGTCTGTCGCTGTTCGGTCACGCCCGCTGATATCGTCTGTCGTTGCGCGATTCAGGCTGTTGCTCACACTGTCCGTCAAAGTCACTCTCCCTTTGCCGTTATTAATACTTCTGGCTCTGCCCATGAGTGTACAGGCAGAACCGCGGATTCTGGTCGTTGGTGACAGCATTAGTGCCGGATTTGGCGTGCCGGTGCAACAGGGCTGGGTCGCTTTATTACAGGAATCGCTGCAACAGCGCGTTCCCGCAGTTCAGGTGATTAACGCCAGCATCAGTGGTGACACCACCGGCGGCGGCCTGACACGCCTGCCCGCACTGCTGCAGCAGCATCAACCGGATCTGACGATTATCGAGCTGGGCGGTAATGATGGCCTGCGCGGTACTCCGGTGCGTGTCATCGAAAAAAACCTGCAACGCATGATCATGCTTTCCAATCAGGCAAACAGCGACGTTCTCTTACTGGGCATGCAGATTCCGCCTAACTATGGTGCGCGATATGCCAGCGCCTTTCAGGCGGTGTTCGCTGAATTGGCCACACAACAAAACACCCTGCTGCTGCCATTTCTGCTGGAAGGTATCGCCACCAAAGCAGAGCTGATGCAGCCTGATGGCATCCACCCGACCAGTGCCGCACAACCTCTGATGCGCGATGCCGTACTGTCAGTGCTGAACGGTTGGTTAAGTGAGTATCTGAGCACTAACAACGACTGACTTCTATACTCCATTCCTGAGGGGCCTGCGGCATTCTGCCTGATGCTCCGGATAATCAGGGATCGATGCTATGTTCAGCCGCTATTTGAGCAGACTGCGAGCCATACAGGCACGGCAAACCTACTTGCTGCCAGGACTACTCCTGCTTGCCGTATTGCTTCTGCTCTACCTGTCCGGCAGCTGGGAAACCAACCGCCAGCGCACTCTGGCTCAGCTCGAAGCCCTGGCGACTGTAGCCCAGAGCAACACCCGCCTGCTGCAACAACAGCTGACGTCTCAACTGGTTAGCCTGCAACAGAACCTGCCAGCACAGAGTCTGCAGGACTGGTCACTGTGGGTCCGCCAGCAACATAAACCACGACCGCTATACAGCCATATCGCCCTGTATTCTGCCGACGGCCAGCTGCTGGCAAGCTCCTTTGACAGCACAGACATCCAGCAATCACCACCGGATATCCGTGCTGAGGATCTGAATCTGCTGCAACAACAGCAGAATCCCCGTTTTATCAGCACCATGCTGATTAATAAGGGCCGTTATCTGCCCTACTGTTTACCCGTGTCACAAAAGGTTGCACGGGTTATCTGCCTGCTGACCTCAACCAGCAACAATAATCTGCAGTGGCCAGCTTCCGGCAGTCTGGAACATTCAGCACAGCGTCTGCTCAGCCCTGATGGTATTTTACTGCTCGCATCCCCGTTACCTGTCAGCCGCCAGCAAATCATCGGTACCCGTATCAGTGACCGGCAACAAAAGAACCTGAATATCCCCGCTCCGGGCACTTCAGGTTTTACCTATTTTTCCAATAAGACTGAATTTGATGGCAGTAAACGCCTGGGGGTGGTCAGCTTCGATCCGCAGTCACAACTGCTGCAGATTATCTCACTGCCCATGGCCTCATTGCTCACCCTGTGGCTGGAAGACATCGCCTGGCCGCTGTTGTTTTTCGGCATACTGCTGGCAGCAGCCTGGCGCAGTTACCGCCATACCCTTAAAAATACGCAGCAAAATGAACGCCGCTACTCGCAGGAAGCGCGCGCGCTCAGCGAGAAAGGGAAAATCATCGATATGCTGATGAGTAATATTCCCGGAAGTATTTACCAGATCAGCCTGCCTGAGCATCTGCTTGATTTTATCAGCAATGGAGACCTGCAGATCTTCAGTGATACTGCCAATGAACACGCCGGACGCCACAGCCTGCTCGCGCTTATTCATCCCGATGATCAGGAAAAATACCTGCAGGAAATTGACAGCCATTGCAGCAGTGGCAAGCCCTATAAAATTATCTACCGCATTCAGACGCGGCAACATGAACTGAAATGGATTATGGATCGCGGTCAGGTTGTCTTTAGCAAACAGAATCCCTGCCAACTGGAAGGGCTGTTAATTGATATTACCGACCATACCCTGTCACAGCAGCATGTTGAGTATCTCGCCACCCGCGATCCTCTTACCGAACTGTTCAATCGTTATTATTTCAATGACGAGCTGATGAACTCGATTGAAGAGCTGACCCCAGGCAGCGGAAAAATTGCCCTGCTGTTTATTGATCTTGACCGTTTCAAAACCGTTAATGATTCGCTCGGCCATCAGGTCGGTGACCGTTTATTAAAACTCGTCGCAGATCGTTTACGTCATCTGGTTGGCCCCAAACACATGGTGGCAAGACTGGGCGGTGACGAATTTATTGTCATGATGAACGAGCCGGAAAGCTCGCTGGAAATTGAACATCTGGCGGAACGTATTATCAGTGCGGTCAGCCAGACGTATCAACTTGACCACTATAAATTATCAACCAGTTGCAGCGTCGGCATCAGTGTTTGCCCCGATGACTCCAGCGAATCTTATATTCTTCTGCGCAATGCCGACACCGCCATGTATCAGGCAAAATCCCGCGGCGGCAATTGCTATCAGTTTTATACCGAAGAAATGAATCAGAAAGTAAATTCCCGTCTGACGCTTGAAAATGAACTGCGCCGCGCAGTTAAAAATCAGGAATTCGAGCTTTATTATCAACCTCAGGTCAGCACCTTTGATAATCGCCTGCTGGGTGCCGAAGCACTGATCCGCTGGATACACCCAAGTGCCGGTATAGTGTCTCCCGCTGATTTTATTCCGATTGCTGAAGAAACTGGCCTGATCCGGGAAATTGGTGACTGGGCATTACTGGAAGCCTGTAAGCAATTCCGCGAGTGGAATAACACCTTCGCTCTGGATATGACTATTTCGGTTAACGTCTCTGTACGCCAGTTAGATGATGCCTTTGTGTTACGCACACAGGAAATTCTGAACATCAGCCGGCTGGAGGCGAAATATCTGGAGCTGGAAATCACCGAGAGCTTACTGCTGGATAATGTTCAGGAAAATCTGAGGATTCTGGATAACATCAATAAGCTGGGTGTGCGCTTTGCGATGGATGATTTTGGTACAGGCTACTCATCGCTGAGTTATCTGAAGCAGTTTCCGATCAGTAAGCTGAAAATCGACCGGGCTTTTATCAACGAAATTAATAATGACCCGGAAGATGAAGCGATCGTCCGGGCCATTATTGCACTGGCCAAGACCCTGCGGCTTGAACTTGTGGCCGAGGGGGTTGAAAACCACCAGCAACTGGCGCTGCTGCAGGCGCTGGCCTGTGACAGTTATCAGGGATACTATTTCAGCAAACCGGTACCAGCGGATGTTTTCCGCCAGCGTTATCTGGAACAGAAACCGCCACTGCAGAAATCATTACAGCAACAGTAGTGTTTTGTGCCGGCTAAAATATCCGGCAGCGGCAAGCGGTTTTAATTATCAATATGAGAATTCCTGAATGGATCAGTCCCAGATCGACAGTCAGACACTGTACGATACGGCCCTGCAGCTTGCGCAAAAGGCCGGCAACGCAATCGTCCAGCAACGCCACCAGCTGGATATTCAGTTTAAACAGGGAACCGAGCTGGTAACTCAGGCCGACGTTGCCGCGGATCAGATTATCCGTGATGGCATTCTTGCTCACTTTCCGGATCACCAGATTCTGTCCGAAGAACTGGCGCCGGATAACCCGACCGACTGTGAGCATCTGTGGGTAATCGACCCTATCGACGGCACGGTGAATTACGCCCACCTGCATCCACAGGTGGCTATTTCCATTGCCTATTATCATCAGGGCAAAGCTCAGGTCGCTGTTGTGCATAACCCCTTTCTGAACGAGACATTCAGTGCCGTTAACGGTCGGGGGGCATGGCTGAATCAACTCCCGATTCAGTGTGCAACAACACAGGATATGCGCCGGGCACTCATTGCGACCGGCTTTCCTTATGATAAACACGATATTCCCCAGCTGATTCAGCGCCTGCAGGCGGTTCTGACGCAGTGTGCGGATATTCGCCGTCTGGGCTCAGCCGCACTGGATATCTGCTGGGTGGCCTGCGGCCGGCTGGACGCTTATTACGAAACGGTTAAGCCCTGGGATTTTGCCGCCGCACAATTAATTGCACGCGAAGCCGGCGTACAGTTCGGCCATATTCATGCCTTACCTGAGGGAGTAAATCCGCAACTGTGCGGAGAGAATATTATATTGGCAGTGCCGGCGTTATTCAGCCCACTGCAGCAACTGCTGCAACAGGCCGATATGTTATTCGCCAGCGAGAAGCGTTAGGGCCGCGTTCAGGCGTTTTTGCTCAGTATCCGAAAAGTGACGACTGCGATAGGTTCTGAGCAACATCTCACGGTCCTGATTATCCAGTCCCTGCAAAGCCAGTGAATCACGGTATTGCTGGTAATCTTTTAACCGCTGCTGCCACTGCTGCTGTTGCTGATCAACACCGGCCAGTCGCTCGGCGGCCTCTTTGCCATATTGTTGTTCGCGCCATTGCTGAACGACGGCAGCCGAAGCTCCCTGCTGACGCAGCTGTTGCTCCTGCTGTTGTAAGCTCAGCACCTGTTGTGACTGCTCACGCATGTGCTGCAACTCTGGCGGCAGGCTGCTGTCGAGTGCAGCCAGCTGTGCTTCATCGGCACCCTGTGCGCGCAGCTGCTGACGCGCCAGTGTGTAGTTGTCCATAATTTCGTCGGCGTGAAAGAATGCTTCCACGACGTTGGGTTCCAGCCATTCCCGGCGCAGACGCTGTTGCCAGGCAACTCGTGCGGCCAGCTCATCCATACCCGACTGGCTGACACGCTTTTCCGCATCCCGGTCGTAATCACCCAGAGCCGCCAGATATCCAAGATATTCGTCCATGATTTTTAATGCCTGCGACTGCCCGGGCTCAGGCAGACCTGCAATCTGACTGCGCATGGTCTGCAGCAGATCATCCAGCGGCACTTCACCCTGAGCCGACAGATAAAAATCCATCCAGTGACGCAGCTGTATATCAACAACCAACTGCCCACGGTGGTCGGTACGCAGATAACCATCCACACTGGCACCGCGGAAGGTCATTACATTTTGGGTATCGACAGTACCTGCCTGCGGTAAAACCAGAGGGGTAGCTATAGCCTGATCGTTTTCCGCTGCAGCGGGCTGAAATTCAGCCCGCTGCACCAGATTGCCGTCCTGCACGGCATAAACCAGCAGGACGACCGCCACTGCCGACAGTGTGATACCCAATGCACCGTGAAGTGGCTTCATGATTTACAGCCCGATGTTTTTCAGACGGTTGGCGTGAGTACGGAAAACGGTCAGCGGATCGGTTTCGGTCAGATCATGCAGACCCAGAGTCTGGTTTACTTCATCCAGATGGTTCATGCGGAAATCATCACGGATCACCATCCCCAGACGACTGGAACAGGAACCCACCAGACCATCGTTTTTCTCTCCCGCCGGGAAGAACAGGCTGGTCGTACCGGTCAGCAGATCAAGCGGATCGAGTACGTTGGTCAGCGGCTTGGCACCACTCCAGGAGTAGTAGCGCACTCCATTGTACTGATAGTCCCCTTCACCACAGGCCGTGGTCGGAATGCCGCCCGGATGCTGCTGGTTAAAGGCTGCGGTTTCCGCAAAGGTCATGGAACGCATAGACATCAGGATATCCTGGTCGTAATCACCGCCGGACAGGAAGTTAATGGTTTCCGCCAGAGCGTTACCCAGTGCCGAAATCAGACCTTCGAACGCCGTCGAACCATTGGCCCAGTCATTCAGGGTTTCAGCCACTGGAGTACCGCGGTTAACACCCGCAATGGTGGTTACCGATGCAATCAGATCCGGGCGCACAGAAGCCACATAACGGGTGGTCGGGCCACCATGACTGTGACCGATCAGGTTAACTTTTTCAGCACCGGTAATGGCCAGAATCTGCTCAATCTGCGGAATCAGCTGTTCACCGCGGATTTCCGGTGAGTTGGAGTTGGACACGGTGGTGACAAACACCCGCGCGCCATCCTTTTGCAGGGTTTCCGGGACTTTATACCAGTAATCAACACCCAGCAGACTGTCGAAGCCATACAGGCCATGAGTCAGAACGATGGGGTATTTGGTGGCGGTGTAACCACTTTCCGGGGTTGCCGACATTGCCGACACCTGGGCCGAAAACAGCACGGCAGACAGTGCTGCCACAGAGAGTATTTTGCTTAGCATGAGCGTTCCTTGAATTTGTTATTTTTGTTGGAAACCGCACTTCTGCCCGTACTGCGCTGAACGGGAAGGTTCCCTGATACTGCAAAAGCGAACTCAGTGTAGGTCAGCACCACAAGAGCGGTAGGGCAAGACGGGTCAGCCACAACACCTGAGGCTATGGTCGAAGACGGAGAAGGCCAGCATAGACAAATCGCGCCCAGAAAATTGTTCTATCGTTCCAGACACCCTCAAAAGCAGGCAGGAAAGTCAGGTTAAGGGAAAAGTGTCAGACTGTCCGCGGATGCTGTTTGTCGTGATACATCGCCATATCCGCCACCCGCAACAGGTTGCGCAGATCATAGCCATGAATCTCGGTAAAGGCGCAGCCCAGGCTGGCTGACAGAGGGTAACGTTTGCTGTGCTCGTAGCGGGTATTGGCTATCAGCCTGTGCAGCTTATCGATCACGCTGTTCAGCTGATCGTTGTCAGAAATCGGGTCGACGAGTACGACAAACTCATCTCCCCCAAGGCGGGCAGCCATATCGCCACGGCGAATCAGCTTGCTCAGCGCCGCGCCTACGGCAGCCAGCACGTTATCTCCGGCGGCATGCCCCATCTCATCATTGATGCGTTTAAAGCCGTTAAGGTCGATAAACAGAATAGCCAAATGCGTACCGCTGCGCTCGGCACTGGAGAGCAGCCGACTGGCATAATCTTCAAAATGATAACGATTGGGCAGACCAGTGAGTTCATCGTAATTGGCTTTGCGGTACAGCAGCTGATGCTGATACTCCAGCCCTTCCGCCTGGCGACGATGCACCCGGTACAGCCGCCAGCACAGCAGTAATGACAACGGCAAAGCCAGCGTCAGCAAAACCAGCCAGCCCCAGTTAATATCGGTTATGCCAAGCGGACGCTCATACTCCGCCAGCAACTGAAAGCCGGTAAACGGCAGCGTCTGCTGCTGGCGTAATTGTGCCAGCGCAAGGCCGGCAGATGGCAACGCATGGCTCAACAGCGGAAATGCATCTCCCTGATCCTGAGCGACCCGCAGGCGGAACGACATCCGGTTGTAATAAGATTGCTCCGGCGGCAGCAGGTTGGAAACTTCAACCACCAGCAGGTTCAGATAAGTAATGCCCTGTGCATTGCTGACCGGCAGCATCATGACCACGACCGGGTTTTCATCAAGCAGGGTAAACGGCTCAGACAGTGTGATCCTGCTTTGCTGCTGCGCAGGAAGACGACGTGCAATAAAGTCCACCGTAAACAGATCCAGCCCCACCACCAGACTTTCGGCGTTATCCGGGAAAACCATAATCACCGGCAAAGCCTTATGTTCCGACGGGCTGATACTTTCCAGATACCGTCCGCCGCGCAGGCTTTTAACGTTATCCGGTAATTGTTGTTCCTGCATTATCTGGCGAAAGACCTGTAATGATGATCCGTTCTGCAGATACAGCGCTGACTGAAACATACTGACATGGGGAAAGCGCCGCTGCATGGTCGCGGCATAGCGCTGCACTGCATTCATATCGGGCGATTGCGTGCCGGAGAAGTAGGTCGATAACGCCAGCAACAGCGTCTCGTTCTGCAGCATTTTCTCACGCACAAACTGACTGACCACCGAAGTGTCAGCACTGAACTTCTGCTGCAGCCTGCGCCACTCACTCTGCCCGGCTGCCAGCAGCAACAGCAGTAAAGCCAGAGAGGTGAGTAGCGCAAACAGCACATAGCTGTATTTCAGGCGCTTGTGTTCCCGGGAGAAGGAGCTAACCATAAATGCCGTAACGTAACGAAATGACTTCAGTGTAGAAGCTTCGTTACGAAACGGCACAAATACTCACTGCCAGAAGCGTTGTTGCTGCTGATGGATTTCTTCAGCTTCACGCAGCACCCGCTGCACGATCTCTTCAACACCCGGCATATCATGAATCAGGCCCTGAGTCTGGCCGATAAACTGCACGCCCTGCTGCAGGTCACCGTCAATGGTTGCTGCTTTCAGACGCGGCACGCTGGCGCCGAAATAGGCCAGCAGCTTGACCTTATCCATCATCGCCAGCATACCAATCATCACTTTCCATACCGGCTGCTTGACCATACGTGCAGCGCGCGTCGCTTCCCAACAGGCCAGCAGGAAATTCATCGGTTTACGGGTCGCTTTGATCGAGCGTGGTGTGCGCATTACACGCGCCGGAATACCATCAAAGTTTTTCGAATAGATAGTGTCCTGCTCGCTGCGTGCAACCACGGCTTCTTTGGTTTTCTGATGCAGCGGGCTTTCTGCACTGGTGGCAAAACGTGAGCCCATGGCTACTGCCTCGGCACCCAGCGCCAGCGCCGCCAGCAGGCCGCGACCATCGGCAAAACCACCGGTAGCAATCACCGGAATACTGACTTTGGCCGCGATGGCAGGCACCAGCACCAGCGAGGTAACGTCACCACCATGGGCCGCTGCTTCATGGCCGGTAACCAGCAAAGCATCGGCGCCAATCGACTGAGCCGACAGCGCATGTTTTTCGCTGACGACGGTAGCAATCACTTTGCCGCCATATTCATGGGCGCGCTTAACCAGCCAGTCGCCTTTGCCCAGAGAGAAGTTGATGACCGGTACTTTTTCTTCCAGCGCGACTTCGGCGTTTTCTTTCGCGCCCGGCATCAGCAGGGTAACGCCGATACCAAAAGGCTTATCTGTCAGTTCGCGGATACGCTGAATAGCCGCACGGGTTTCACCGACCGTCAGCGGACCACTGGCAAGAATTCCCAGGCCACCGGCATTGGAGACAGCGGCCACCAGCTCAGGGGTAGAAATCCAGCTCATACCGGGCAGCAGCAATGGATGCTCAATGCCCAGCAATTCAGTAATACGCGTTTTCATAACCAGATCCGGAAAAATAAAAACACGCATTCTAATGCCTGACCCGCCAACTGGCGACCTGCGCAAGAGATTGGGAAAAGAAGAGGATCAGCGCCCGGGGGCAAGCTGCTGTTGCTGAACGAAGTTGAGGAATTGTTGCTGACGCTGCTCAGGCGACATGCCGCGCAGCTGCTCGATACGTTGCTGGCGTTCCATACGCTGTATGGCCTGCTCTTGCACCTGCATGTTCTGTATTGAGCGATAGAAATTATCGAGGGCCTGACGCTGCTCCGGGCGGCTGTTGTTCCATTCCAGCTGCAGTCCGGGATGTTGCACAGGAGGCTGAACAGAGGCGGGTTCTGCTGGCAATATGTGTACATCAGGCGCGGCATGAGCCGTCCAGACGCAACAACATAACAATAAGCCCGATAACCTCACAGACAAACCCCGTAACAAGAATTCATGGATTTTAACGGCAGCCTGCCGCAAATACCCAGCCCTGCAGGCGTAAAAGGGACGTAAAGTGCCATTTCAGCCATCTGCCGCTGACCTCTGCCGGAGCCTGATAGTAACCACCAACCCACCCTGCTCATGATTACTCAGGCGCAGGTCACCACCGTGGTGACGAATAACACGATCAGCAATTGCCAGGCCCAGACCAAAACCTCGGTGCCCACTGTTCAGGCTGTCGGGACTACGTTCGCGGGCCTGTTCACTGCGTACAAAGGGTCTTAATAAATCGGCCAGCAGATGCTCCGGCACACCGGGCCCATGATCACGCACCGCAATCTGTATCTGGCCGTCCCTGCTGCTCAGATCGATATCGACCGATGTGCCGGCTGCGGTATGCAGCAATGCATTACGGACAATATTTTCAACCGCCGATGTCAGCAGGCGGGGATCACCCTGCACCCTGACGGCATCTGCCGGCACATTCAGTTGCAAGACATTCTGTGGTCGCTCAAAGCGTGCATCAGCGGCGACCTGCTGCAGCAACGCAGTACAATCGACCGTTTGCCAGTGGCTGTAATCCTGCACAGTTTCAAGCCGGGCCATACTCAGCAGGTCTTCAATCAGTTCGTTCAGGCGCTGAGTTTCCAGCTCAATACGGTCCAGATATTCCACCTGCTCTGGTAGCGCATCCAGCCGCGCCAGTTCCAGCGCCACGGCAGTGCGGGCAAGCGGCGAGCGCAGCTCATGGGAAACATCGCGCAACAGCTGGCGCTGATCGGAAATCAGGCGCTGCAGACGCTCGGCCATCTGCCCGAATTCACGCCCCAGCTCGCCGATTTCATCACGCCGCAGTAATAACTTCGGCGCAATCCGCACCGGCCACTGGCCATCGGCAAAGGCGCGCACACTGCGCTGTAAAGACAGTAATGGCCGCGCCATATAGCGCGACAGTACAAAACCCCAGATGGCAAATAACAGCAGCGATGCCAGAAAACCCCAGCCGAGATAGGCCGGCAGGTTAAACACCGCGAGCGGATGGAGGAACTCCACCACCAGCAGATAAACCCGGCCGTCATGACTCTGCAGCGGTGCTTTCACCAGGATTTCAGTTTGCCCAAGGGGGTTAACCCGCGCCTGATAAGAGTCAGAGGCAAAGGCATATTCCAGCACGTCAGCCGGCACATTGGGCAGCAGGCTGATGCCCTGATCATCAAACACATAAGCGTTCACGCTGGGATGACGCTCGAAGGTTAACAGCCATTCGAGCAGCAGAGGTTCACCGCCACGCTGCAGAATCAGTTCAGCTGCGGAGATATACCCGCCGGTTGGCGCAATCAGGTTAACGGAGTCGTTCGACCACTGGCGGTAATACATTGCCAGTAACAGGGTCACCAGCGTGGCCACCAGACTGGTGACCATGAAGGCGAGATAGATCCGGATAAAAATGCCGCGCACGAATCAGGCCTGAGCCATCTCCTGTTCCGGAGCGTACATGTAGCCAACGCCACGAATGGTACGGATACGGGCATCGCCGTTACGGTTGGGTCCGAGTTTTTTACGCAAATTGCTCAGATGCATATCCAGACTGCGGTCAAACAGCGTCAGAGAGCGTTGCATGGATTGCTCTGCCAAGCGGTTCTTTTCCACCACTTTGCCGGCATCACGGGCCAGCACACTGAGGATATTAAATTCCGTCACCGTTAATTCGACTGCTTCGTTGTTGCGCAATACCTGATGCTGGTCGAGATCAATCACCAGTTCATCCAGCTCAATGTTGGCAGATACCACTTCTGCAGAGCGATTACGGCGTAATACTGAACGCAGGCGGGCGGATAACTCACGCGGGTTACAGGGTTTGGGCAGATAATCATCGGCGCCGATTTCCAGCCCCTCGATACGGTCCAGTTCGTCCCCTTTGGCCGTCAGCATAATAACCGGCAGATCACTGCGCTGACGGATACTGCGCAGAATCTCCAGGCCGTTACCACCCGGCAGCATAATATCCAGAATCACTGCCTGGTATTTGCCGGTCAGTGCTTCACTCAATCCTTCGTCTGCGGTGTGTACCGTTGTCACTTTAAATAATTCACGCTCAAGGTAGCGGCGCAGTAATGCGCACAGCTCCTGATCGTCATCAACTAATAACAGATTCATACGTCCCCCCGGGTCCGGGGTCCAGTGTCGGAGAAAAAGTGCTGTAGTTTCAAGCAGCTGGAGTGTTTCTTTACATTATGTAAAGAAAAGGTCACTACTCATCTTCTTCACGCCGGTGTTTTTCGACGAAAGCGATAGCCTCCGTGACGGCCTCGGTCACACTGTTATTGGTTTTCACCAGTTCATCCGGAGTCATAAAAAACGCCATATCCACCTCAAAGCGGATATAGCGGGGAGGAAGTCGGTTAAGAGCAACACAGGCGATATCAGCCATATGTTCGATGCTGACCGCTGGCGACTGGCCATGTAAACGACGCAGGATCTCTTCGGCAACCAGCTGTTCATAGTAATTACGAATGTGATTATTGATGCTCATACCACCCTCCTTTGAATAGTTTCAGCATAGCACTCCGGCTATTTCCTGCTTTACTGATAAACAATACACAACCACACCGCCGTAGCGACTGCTCCGTCCGGCGTACTTTTACAGGAACATGCTATGAAACTGGTCAGCGACCTGATGACCCGCGAACTGCTTACTCACCTGCCCGACGATACCCTGCAGGATGCTGAACAAACGATGGGGCGCCATCAGGTTCGCCACATTCCGGTAGTTGATGCAGAAGGGAAAATATTCGGCCTGCTCAGTCAGAAAGAATTTTTAACCGAAGCATTCCGTATTACCGATAAATTTGGCGCGCATAATCTGCAGACGTATCTGGCACAAACCAAACTGAGCTCCTGCATTAATACCGATGTACAAACCATTCCGGCCGATATGCCACTGACCGTCGCCGGTCAGCAATTACGCAACAGCCGTCAGGGGTGCTTACTGGTTACTGACAGTGAAAATCATCTGATCGGTCTGCTCAGCTCCAAAGACTTTGTCCGTCTGGCGATTGAATTGCTGGAACAGTCCTGAGCAGACTCAGGACGGATAGCGTCGCTGAATATCATCAACCTGTTGTGGATGCTTTAACACGGCATCCACACAAGCCTGATCGAGCTCGTTGTGCGCCGCCATTTGCTGTAATTCAGCGAAGACTTTGTCCTGTGGCCAGGCTTCCTTGTAGCTGCGCCGGTTTAACAAGGCATCAAGAATATCGGCCACCGCAATAATCCGTGCTTCCAGCGGTACGTCATCGCCTTCTGCCCCGAGATAACCACTGCCATTCAGTTTTTCATGGTGATACTGAACAATGTTGCGCAGCATTTCTGTGTGCTCCATATCGCCGAGCGCAAAATGCTCCAGAGCCTGGTCGACAATATCGCGCCCGACTTTCACATGGGATTTCATTCGCTCGAATTCGTCCGCCGTCAGCGGGCCGGCTTTGTGCAGAATACTGTCGGGAATGGCAATTTTACCGATGTCATGCAGAGGAGCGAACAACGCCAGATATTCGATAAAGGCATCGCTTAACTGCAGTTTTTTCTGCAGTGCACGGGCAATCATGCGCGCATAGGCAGCCATGCGCCGCACATGGGCATCGGTTTCTACCGAACGGCGACCGCTGACGTCGGTGGCAAATTTTACCAGCGCCTGCATACGGGCAACCGCATCATGTTCGCGCACCAGCAACTGGCCAACCAGATGCGCCCACAGGTTGCAGTAGGCAATTTTCTGCTCAGAAAAATAATGCCGCTGCAGTGAGTTCAGGAACAGAAATCCCAGCAAAGCACCATCATGGAATACCGGCATGGTGAGGCTCGCCCGGTAGCCCTGCGACAACAACGCTGCGGTATGAACAGACAAACTCTTATGACGGAAGCAGCGCATGTCATTAACCACCCGCAAAGCCGGTTTATCGGCCAGAGCCTGCAGTGACGGCACGTCATCCAGCCGCACGCTGTAACCTAACAGCGGCGAGGTGTCATCGCTTTCATAAACAAAAGTCGACAGCAGCCCATCTTCAGGGTTGTACAGCACCAGCGCAAAACGCTGCACGCCCTCGTACTGCTCGCGCAATACCCGGTAAAGACGCTCCAGTCGCTGCATAAAATGCATTTTCTGTCCCAGAACCTGATAGGGATCATTCAGATAGAGTGGATCTTCCATAACGTGCCTCTCCGCCGTTTGGCACAGTGTAGGCTAAGCCATCCGCCCTCAGCGCAGGAAGTTGCCAGCTTCCTGATGCACATCAAGGAGAAAAACCCTCCTCTGGCCTAGCCTGAAGTAAAGCTAACAAAGGAAAGTGATATGGATACCAGCGCCATCAGACAAGTGTTAACACAGCGTAAAGCCATGCTGGAAAACCGCGCCAGTAAGGTTGAGCGTGATGCCAGTCACCGCGATGAGCCTTTGTCCGCAGATTTTGCCGAACAAGCGGTAGAGCGGGAAAATGACGATGTACTGCATGCCATTGCCGGTGAATCTTTACACGAGATCACGATGATCAATCAGGCACTGGCGCGTCTGGATGCAGGAATTTATGGCGAATGCAGCGAATGTGGAAATACGATTGACGAAAAGCGCCTGCAGGCCGTTCCTTACACAACCCAATGTATCCAGTGCGCAGAACAGACTGATTAACGCTCGCCACCATCCAGGTCGCGTCCCTGTTCACGGCGTTGCTGCTCAGCTTCCAGGGCAATGGTCAGCAGCTGATCCAGTTTGGTTTCCAGCTGCTCCATACGGCTTTCCATTTTAGCCAGCCGGTCAGCATTCGCCGTTTCTTTGGCAATCAGGTCTTCTTCTTCCTGCTGCATAAAAAACGCAGAAAAGCTGGCGGTCATCATCGAAAATAAACCAATTCCCATCAGAATCAGTACCGACCCGAATAAACGCCCGGCGGTGCTGCCCGGCACAATATCACCATAGCCCACGGTGGTTACCGTTACCCAGGCCCACCAGATACCATCCATCGGTGTTTGCACATTGGGATCAATCACCGCCATTAAAGTGCCGGCCATAATGATGATGATGAAACTCACCATCAGGGTCGGCCCGAGGTGATTTCTTCCCATAATTTTCTGGAACGAGCCGGACATATTCATCAGCATGGTGAACATCGCCAGCAATCGCAGTGCACGTAAGCCACCTGCGTGGGGAAAGGCCTGCCAGAGCAACGGCATACCGGCAATCACAATCACCAGATTGCTCCAGTTATTACGTAAATAGCGCGCCTTATCGTCCACCACCGCAGTCAGCACCAGGGTTTCCAGCAAAAAGAAAGTCCACAAAAACCAGTCGGTAATGTAGGTGTACGGCAGTGGGCCATCGGCGCGGGCTTCGAGATACCACTCGAATACAATCCAGAAGGCGATCAGAATCATCGGCCATTCAAACATACGGCCAATGCGCCGGGCGCGGGCATTTTCGTTGTTATCAACGCCGGAGAGGCCGACCATTTTAGAAAAGGAGAGAATCATCAAAGCTCAGTTCAGCACCGTCAGGTAAACCACTTGATAAACATTGGTTACGTAAAAGAGTAGCTGAATCTTAACGGTAAAAGGCGACGCAGATCACCCATAAAGGCAATCGGCGCCGCTTACAGCACTCAGAACAGCGGGTTAACCTGAACGTCGCTGGTAGTGGAGTTAGCAATAAAACAATGCTGGTGTGCTTTATCGTGCATGGCGATCACCGCCGCTTCATCCGGTTGTTTATCACCGCCGAAAACCACCTTCGGATTCAGACGGATACGGGCAACCCAGAATTTTCCATCGTCGCGCTGTTCCATTTCCGCCACCGCCGAATCGTCATACGACAACACCTGCAGGCGCTTTTTTGCCGCCAGTGCCAGAAAGGTCTGCATATGGCAGCTGGCCATTGCCGCCGCCAGCATCTGTTCAGGGTCGGCACCAAAATTGTTACCGGCCCCACCTGCAGCCAGACTGACCTGAGGTAAAAACTGAATATTATGGCGGCGCTCAAATCCCTCATGGGAAAACTCACCCTGTTTTTCCCAGCGAATATCAATACGGTGTTCCGACACGTTATTCCTCCAGTGTTTTACGCAAAGTGAAAGCACCACGCAGATCGCCGGCATTAAAGCCGCGTGCCTGATCGGCAGGATACAACTCGTCCAGCCTGGCGGTTACCGCCGGTGCCAGTTGTGAGCCATGACAGGTCAGGCACAGCGGCGCCGTTGGAATGGCTTTCATATAACGGAATTCGCCATCGGCAACGGTCGTCGCTTCAATGCCCGCCGGGTCTTCACCGGCCTGCATTCGGCGGGAAAAATCTTCCAGCGTCTGCAGTTCCCAATCATCGGCAACATTATCCGGGTTGCGGATTTTTGTTGAGGTGCGCGCCACCTGCCAGCCATTCTGGCTCAGCCCGGCGGCAATGGCCGGAGCTTCGGTATTGCACAGCTGAATCGCCGCTTCAGGGCCGCTCGCCTGAATCCCCTGCTTCAGGGTTTTCTGCAATGCCTGAGCAAAGGCTTTGGTCTGTTGCCGGGCTTCCTGAGTCAGCTGAGCATTGTCGGCCGCCGCAACCACTGTCACCCTCTCCGGCGTCAGCTGAGTATTATCGGCAGCCACCACCACGGTCACCCACTCCGGCGCCAGACCTAGCATTGCCGTCAGCAACACACTGCGTTTTAACATTCCCATGGCCTGCAACTCCTCAGCGATACACGCTTGGGTCAACTTCCACTTTATGCACGGTGCCGCTCCAGCCATCGAAGCCACCCACCAGCATTTTCACCTGCTCAAACCCCATGCGTTTCAGGGTGTAGGCTGCCAGTGTGCTGCGGCCGCCATTTTTACAATACAGCAGAATCTCGGCCTGGGGATTGGTCAGCGCCGGGTGATCACCGACACGGAATTCCAGCACACCGCGCGGGACGTTAACCGCACCCGGCAGGTGGCCCATATCAAACTCCGCTGGCTCACGTACATCGAGTACCACAGCGCCGTTCGCCAGCAACGCCTCAGCGGCGGCGGCATCAACAGGATTCACCGCAGAGCGGGCTTCGGCCAATAAATCGTCTTTGCTTAATGCCATGTCAGTTCTCCTTTTACATTTCCGGATAAGCATACAGAAATACAGCCGGTATGGCAGCCCCGACACTGATACAACAGGGTCAGACGATCCACCACCAGCCACAAACCAGCATCAGTGGCCAGCCGATATAAGGGCTGAACACCAGACGCCAGATTTTCATTTCCGGCACATAGCCAACACCATGCACAAAACCAGCGCTGATGCCCCACAGGCACAGCGACAGCAGGCCATGGTCAATATTCATGGTTTCGCTGGCGACCACATGCGGCACCACCAGCAATAATCCCGATAAACCGAGCGCTGCCAGCAGTGACAATGCCCGGGCCCAGCCCGCATACAGCGGGCCGTAAGCTTTGTAATCCACCGGTGCGTTCATGGTTTACTCTTTCAGATCCGCATCGCGGTCGAAGTTTTCGTTCATTTCCAGCCACATGGCGTTAATCAGACCAAAAGAACAGGCCAGCAACACCCCTAAAATCCAGGCGAAATACCACATAAATCGTCTCCTTTCTCAGTAAGTGCTGTATTTATTATCTTCAATAAAAGCCGTGGTCAAACGACCGCGCATTTTGTAATAGCCCCAGGTGGTATAGAGCAGAATAATCGGTACAAAGAACATCGCCACCCAGAACATAATGCCCAGCGTTTTCTGACTGGAAACCACATCCCATACCGTCAGGCTGAACGAAGGGTCCAGACTCGATGGCATAATGAACGGAAACAGGCTGAACCCTGCGGTACAGATAATACCGGTCACCGCCAGCGAGCTGCCGATAAAGGCCAGAGCACCACGGTTAGCAGCAGACATCAGCACGGTAATTAACAGGCCGGTAAAAGCGATCACCGGTGCGCTGATCATGAGCGGATAACGGGAATAATTTTCCAGCCAGCCACCCGCTGCGACGTCCACGGTTTTATCCAGTGGCGTCATGGCCGCGGCAGTATTAATCGTACTGGTAATTACCAGACCGTCGATTCCCGCATAAATCCAGATGCCGGCCGTGGCAAAAAGTACGGCAACGATAATCGCCAGCAGCATGGAGATTTTCCGCGCGCGCTCGTGCAGGTCACCATCGGTACGCATCTGCAGATAGGTTGCACCGTGCATGGCCAGCATACCAAGACTGACCAGACCGGCCACCAGCGCAAACGGATTCAGCAGCGCCCAGAATGAACCGGTATAGGTGGAGCGCATAAATTCATCCAGAGTAAATGGCACGCCGAGGAATAAATTGCCGAAGGCCACACCAAACACCAATGCCGGAACCGCGCCGCCAACGGTCAGACCCCAGTCCCAGGCACTGCGCCAGCGCGGATCTTCCATTTTCGAGCGGTACTCAAAACCCACCGGACGGAAAAACAGTGCAAACAACACCAGCAACAGCGCCCAGTAAAAACCGGAAAATGCGACGGCATACACCACCGGCCAGGCCGCAAAAATGGCACCACCCGCGGTAATAAACCACACCTGATTACCATCCCAGTGCGGGCCAATGGTATTCAGCATCACGCGGCGCTCGCTGTCGGTTTTACCGAGCACACGTAACAAGGCACCTACGCCCATATCAAAACCGTCGGTCACTGCAAAACCAATCAGCAGCACACCAATTAATACCCACCAGATTAATTTAAGGCTTTCGTAATCCATGTTCTGCTCCTTATGCCTGATCGGCGACAGCTTGCTGAGGCTGGGCGATAGCCGCACCGGCAGCGTGATTCTGTTCAAAATGATAACGGCCGGTATGCAGACTGGATGGCCCCAGTCGGGCAAAGCGGATCATCAGGTACATTTCGACAATTAACAGCAGCGTATAAAAACCGATAAACCCTGCCAGACTCATATAGAGATCTTCCACCGAACGGGTTGATACGGATAAATGCGTTGGCAGCACTTCGGCAATCGACCACGGCTGGCGACCGAATTCAGCGACAAACCAGCCTACTTCACAGGCAATCCACGGCGCCGGTAACGAAATAATCAGGGCTTTTAACAACCAGGTTTTGGTTTCTACGTTGTGCTGTGTGCTGTAGTAGAACGATAGTGAAATCAGAATCAGCATCAGGAAGCCAAGGCCAACCATAAGACGGAATGCCCAGAACATAGGCGCCACTTTCGGAATGGTATCCTGCGCCGCCTGTTTGATTTGTTCTTCGGTGGCATCGACCACATTGTTGGTATATTTCTTCAGCAGCAGGCCATAACCAAGATCGTCTTTCAGTGCATCAAAGGCTGCAACCGTCGGATCAGACTTATCGCCATGACGCATTTTTTCAAGCAGAGCATAAGCTTCAATACCACGACGAATGCGCAGCTCATGTTCCTTCAGCAGATCTTTAATACCGACAATTTCTTCATCCACCGAACGGGTAGCAATTAACCCCAGAGCGCCCGGAATTTTAACTGCGTAATCGGTTTCCATGGTTTCCTGATTCGGGAAGCCAATCAGGGTGAAATCTGCCGGTGGCTCCTGGGTATGCCATTCGGCTTCAATCGCCGCCAGTTTGGTTTTCTGCACATCACCGATTTCGTAACCGGATTCATCACCGAGAATAATCACACTGATAATAGAGGCAAAACCGAAGCTTGCGGCAATGGCAAACGAGCGGCGGGCAAAAGGAAGGTCGCGTTTTTTCAGCATGTAATACGCTGAAATTGCCAGCACAAACATTGCCCCGGTGACATAACCGGCGGATACGGTATGTACAAATTTAACCTGCGCTACCGGGTTAAAAATCACCTCAGCAAAGTCAGTCATTTCCATGCGCATGGTTTCGTAATTAAATTCTGCCCCCACCGGATTCTGCATCCAGCCATTGGCAATCAGAATCCACAGTGCCGACATATTAGAGCCAATCGCCACCAGCCAGGTCACCATTAAATGTTGTACGCGGGTCAGGCGGTCCCAGCCAAAAAAGAATAAACCAATAAAGGTCGATTCGAGGAAGAATGCCATCAGGCCTTCAATCGCCAGCGGTGCACCGAAGATGTCACCCACATAATGTGAGTAATACGCCCAGTTCGTACCGAACTGGAATTCCATGGTCAGGCCCGTGGTTACGCCAAGGGCAAAGTTAATACCGAATAACTTGCCCCAGAATTTCACCATATCCTGATAGACCTGTTTACCGGTCATCACGAAAGCAGATTCCATAATCGCCAGAATAAATGACAGACCCAGCGTTAATGGTACAAACAAGAAGTGATAAAGCGCGGTGATAGCAAACTGCAGCCGCGATAAATCGACGAGACTCTCACTGATCATTGCTGATCCTCCGATTGCGAGGGGGTAATAGTTGAAAGACCTAATTGTTGCGAAACAGCATCCTGCGGATTGGTCATGTCCACAGGGTCAGAAAACCAGAAAATGCGGATGGCAAAAATCAACACCAGCTTGATCAGCAGAACGACCATCAGCTCGCGCACCAGAGGTACAGAAAACAGGGATTTTTTTGCCATAAACGTTCTCTTGCAAAAGTGACACACCGTAGGCCGGCAATGGCCGGCAGATCCTCTGCAGCGCGACAGAAACATAAAACGCCAAAATAACTTTATCAGCATAAAGCAATATATCAGTAACAGCACTGCGATGCTTTGTCGCAGGGATGCGGACTATCCATATGCCGCGCCGGGCGGCACAGAGCATAGCAAGGAGCAGGCCAATCCGGATAAACGTGCTGAAAGGCCCGCACCGCAGGATAAATCCCAGACAATGCTTTACAAATTACTGACGGACTGCCAGATTTGACACACCACCTGCCACAGGCGTCATGTTATGTTCAGCAATCCACATTACCGCTCTCTGCCTGCCATCTCTTCTTTGCTGGATGCCATTGCCGCACCTGCCGTACTGCTCAGTCCGGATTATGAAATCTGTGCCGCCAACGAAGCCTATCGCCACACATTCGCCGGTAATGATGATGTGGTCGGCCGACACTGCTATGACGTATCCCATGGCTACAAGGTGCCCTGCGATCAGGCCGGTGAAACCTGCCCGCTGCGTCAGTGTTTCGAAAGTGGCCAGCGTCAGCGCATTCTGCATATTCACAACACGGCCCGCGGACGTGAGCATGTGGATGTTGAAATCAGCCCGATCCGTGATGAGCAGGGCGAAATCCGTTTCTTCGTAGAAATTATGAATCCGGTGCAGCATGGCGACTGCCCGTTTGAACAACAGATGGTTGGTTACAGCCCCGCTTATACCCAGATGCTGGAACTGCTCAGTCGTGCATCCGCCAGCGATATCAGCGTCCTGCTGCTGGGCGAATCCGGCACCGGTAAAGAACTGGCCGCACAGTATCTGCACGGCCACAGTCCGCGGCGTAACAGCCCCTTTGTTACCGTAGAATGCTCAGGACTGACTGAAAGCCTGTTTGAAAGTGAATTATTCGGGCACGAGAAAGGCGCTTTTACCGGCGCTACTCACCGCAAACCCGGACTGGTAGAAGCAGCACGTGGTGGCACGTTATTTCTGGATGAAATCGGCGATATTCCGCTGCCAATGCAGGTTAAGTTATTGCGTCTGATCGAATCCGGCAGTTACCGTCCAGTGGGCAGTATTACGCCGCGTCATGCCGATTTCCGTCTGATTTGCGCTACTCACCGCCAACTGGGTGATATGGTTGCCGCCGGCACCTTCCGCCAGGATCTGTATTACCGCATCAGCCCTTTCCCGGTGGTTTTGCCCTCCCTGCGCGAGCGGCCGGAAGACATCATTCCACTGGCGACTCACCTGTTGCAGCAACTCAGCCAGCACCGTGTCCTGCAGCTTTCAGAAGAAGCCTGCGACTGGCTGATACAGCAGGATTTTCCCGGCAATATCCGCGAGCTGCGCAACCGCATTGAGCGCGCCATCCTGCTGTGTGACGGCTCACAGATTGAACCCGAACACCTGCGCCTGAATCTGCACCAGTTCAGCCAGCATCAGCATGCTGCAGATAACAATCCTGCAGCCCTGATTGCCCACAATGGCCTGCCGGATATCATGCCACTGGATCAGCTCGAGAGCGCTTATCTTACCCAACTGGCCGCCCGTCACCCGGGAGACAATGCCAGACTGGCTCACAAACTGGGCATCAGTGAACGCACGCTGTACCGCAAACTGAAGCAGGCGCGGGCAGATAATCACCGCAATACGGGATCTGTTGACAGCGATTAAACGGGTGTCTGTACGCCGTAACCTTCTGATACTTTGGCCGTAATAACAGTAGGCGCGGCCATGGATTCAGATAAAATATGCGTTTACAGATATATTCCTGCCGGCCCCCTATACTGCCACTGCACTGGCTGGTATTCGTGCGCCCGAACGCAGGTAATGCCGGGATATAACAGCATTACTGCACAGAACAGGAAGGGATGGAGCGACGGACTATACTGATAATCCGGGCTCCAAAACCGGGGCCAGCTCAAGCTGCCCCGCATAAATGGACTGAAACATGGCTGTCGAACTGAGAGAACACCCGCGATTTTCCACCTACGTTAACGCACGCCTGTTATTTGCCGATGGCACCGCGCTCGACTGTCAGGTACTGGACTATTCGCAAAGCGGCATGCACCTGCTCTGGCCACACGGCCAGCCACAGAATACCAATGGCACCCTGACACTGGAGCTGTCACTGGATCAGCAAAAAACCAATGTCAAAGTAGAATGGGTATTCTGTAACGAGCAGCACGCCGGAGTACGCCTGCATCAAGCAGACGACCGTCTGTTTCTGCAGCTGCAGGAGTTCAACCAGAATCACCGCAATGTAAAGAAGCTCAGCCCCGAGCAGCGCAAAAAATATCTGGAGCTGTTCCATCAGGAAGCCAACGCCCTGATAGACCGCCTGCCCAAACTCTGGCTGCCGGAATTTCTTGAAGGCACCTTTACCAAAGCCAACATGGCGCGCAACACCACTGAGCAGCAACAGTGGCTGCGACTGGAAAAACAGTCGAAAGACAAAGCCGCGGCACTGCATCAGAAATTTACCCAGAACCTGAAACGTCAGCTTGAACTCTGGTCCGAAGGCAAGCCGGAATACAGCGCCGAAAATCAGCAGGCCAGCGGCGATATGCGTCTGTCGCTGGTACAGCAGGCAGAATTTGAAGACTGGTTACTGGCCAAAGTGACCTCCTCCCACCTGCAGTCACGGCTGGCCCACATGACCTTCGAGCTGCGTCAGCTGCTCGACACACTGTCCGACGCCAGCATCGAAAACTGCTTTAACCCGATTGGCCCGGGCACGGTTACCGAAGCCTTCCGCGATGCGCTGGAAAAACTGCAGCTGCCACAGGAAGCACGGGCACTGGCCTTTGAAACCTTTGAACAGATTGCCGGTGGCAACCTGCAAACCACGTATCAGAATCTGGTTAAACAGATCGATATTCCACTGACCTTCCGCTACCGGAGACCCACTCCGGAAAAGCAGGAAAACGCCCCGCAACAGAACCAGAATAACGGCGGAGGGAATGGTTCCGGCAACAACGGCTCCGGCAACAACGGTTCTGGTAACAACAGCGGCTCCAGTAACAGCGGCGCAGGAAATATCTCTCCCATCAGCAGCTCCGCTGGCTCAGGTTCAGCTGCGCGTAATATGCAGCCGGCTCACTATAACGAACAGACCCTGCAGAACTTCCAGCGTCACCAGGAAGAAGCCCGCCAGGCCTATTCCAATATTCAGAATCTGCTGCAATTGCGCTACCAGCGCTTTGAACAGGCGGCTCTGGCACAGGATGCCTTACCGGCAGCGGAGCCTGAACTGATCAGCAATGTTCTGAGCCATGTCGCCCAGCAGCAGAGCCTGGCTCAGGGCCATGTACGCGAGCACGTTGAAAAAGCCCTGGCCGAGAAAGACGTCAGCCTGCCAGCCGAATCCCGTGACGCCATCGACACACTGGAACACGTCACCCAGCACCTGCTGTCGAGCGATCAGGTTGCCGAATTTATCAAACCCTTTATTGAACGTCTGGGCTGGCCATTACTGCAGCTGATGCTGAAAGACGCCAGCCTGCTGTTCAACCCTGACCATCCCGGCCGGCAGGTACTGAATCAACTGGCCAAGCTGGGTCAGCTCACCACCAGCGGCGAAGCTCAGATAACAGCCCGTTTGCAAAGCCTGGTTGACCCGGTTGTGCACAACATCAGCAATGATGAAAGCTCACTCGATGAATTGCTCGAAAGCCTGCAGGGTCTGGTCAGCGGCGCAGAACGCAAAGCCCGGCAAAATGCCGAGCGCGTAGCTCAGGCTGCTGAGGGCGAGCATAAGTTACAGAAGGTCCGCCGCCAGATTGAACATCTGGTCGGTAAAGACAGCTCCGACCGGACACTGCCATCCTGTGTCGTTGAATGGCTGCAGCAGGGCTGGCAACAGATACTGGCATTGCTGCTGTTGCGCGAAGGTCCGGACAGCAAGCGCTTTAAAGGTGCGGTTAAGCTCTACCGTCAGGTACTGGCACTGTTTAATCCCGACAACAGTGGCCGGCGGGAATTACTGCAGCGCTTTCAGCCGATGATGGAGCTGGCCCGCGCCGAGCTTGATCGGCTGAATGGCAGCCTGCCGGAGCACCAGCGCTGGTATGACGAAATTATGGCCGCCGCCGAAAGCCATCTGAATCAGGGCGAAATCCGTGAAGCCATCGACCTGCCAACCTTCGTCGCCAAGCCCGCCGAAGTGGTGCCGGAAGGTCGCGGTGTACGCCGTGCCATGAATCTGCAGATCGGCGACTGGCTGTTACTGGTGGAACAGGATCAGGCGGTGTCTGTGGTGTGGATTGCGCAGGATGCTTCCAAGTTTGCCTGCGTCAATCACAGCGGTATGAAAGTGGTCGACTTTACTCTGGCCGAACTGGCCCGCGCCTTTGATGAAGGCCGGGTGAAACGGATGTACGAACAGGACGAATCAGCGGTCGATCAGGGCGTTGATAAACTGGTGCAACAGATTTACCGCGATCTGTCTGAGCAGGCCAATATCGACGCTCTTACCGGTCTCACCAATCGTCAGCATTTCCTGCGTCAGTTACAGGAACGCTTCCAGGCCAGCCTGCGTAACCCGGCACCCTGCACTCTGGCCATGATCGATATCGACCAGTTCAAACTGATCAACAAAAACTACGGCGTCGATGGCGGCGATACCTGCCTGCAGGCCGTGGCGACTATGCTGGAAGAAGAGTGCAAAGATGCGTTGTGCGCCCGTATCGGCAGTAACGAGTTTGCCGTACTGCTCAATCACGCGGATATGGAGCAGGCCGAAGCCAGCATCAAACTACTGAAGAAAAATATAGAAGGCACTGCCATCAGCAGTGGCTCAGACAGTTTCCATATTCATATCAGTGTCGGCCTGGCCGCCATGAATGCCGATATCACCGACGCATCCGATCTGGTTGAGCAGGCCGAATCTGCCTGCCTGATTGCCAAGGAAAAAGGTGGCTCACGTATCGTTCAGTACGAATTCGATGACGCCGGCCGCCTGCGTCACGATGAGTTTATGGCCTGGGGCAACAAACTCAATCAGGCGCTGGCCAACAACCAGTTACAGGTGCTGTGCGTACCGATCACCGCCATTCAGGAACGCCACAAAGGTACCCGTCAGTACGAAATCATTATCAGCATCCGGGATAAAAATGGTGCTCAGATTCCGCCACTGGAATATCTGCAGGCTGCTGAAAACTACAACCGTATGTATATGCTCGACCGCTGGACCCTGGAGCAACTGGTGCAGTGGCTGCATGATCACCCCAATGCCGCCCAGAGTATCAGCCGTTTTGTGCTGCGCCTGTCGGGTCATGCCATCAATGATGAAAGCCTGCTGGCCTATATTTTTGAGCAGGCGCGCGAAAAAGATGTTCCGGTGAAGAAACTCTGTTTTGAGCTGAACGAGACATCCGCTATCCGCAATCTGGAAGATGCCGCCGATTTTATGCATGAAATGCGCAGTCTCGGCTGCCAGTTTGTGCTGTCGGATTTCGGTACCGGACAATCGTCATTCGAATACCTCAAAGCCCTGCCGGTTGACTATGTGAAGATCGATCACAGCTTTATTGACGGGCTGCATACCAGTTCAGCCGATTATGCGCTGGTGAAATCCATTCAGGAAATCACCCATTTTATGGCCAAAAAAACCATCGCCGAATACAGCGCCAACAATAACGTCTGGGAAATTCTGCGTTCTATTGGTATCGACTTTGTCGTCGGCGCACCGGCTGAATATCAGCCGCTGGAGAAGCTTGGCTGACACACCCGGGGTTTATGGCCTGAGCAGGTAATGAAACCGCAAGGATAACCAGTGTACAATCCGCGCTCCTGAAAGCAGCGCTCTGGTTCTGAAAGCGGTATGAAAACACTAGTCAGTCTTATGTTATTCGGGTTACTCAGCGCCTGCTCGGTGAGTAACCTGCCCGGCAACCTCTCCCGTTCAATGATGAACCAGGATGACCCGGCCATCGTCGCCGCCGGTGCTCCGGCCTATCTGTTGTTACTTGATGCCCTGATTCTTACTTACCCCGAAAACGAAGACTTCCTGCTCGCCGGCTCCCGTCTGTACGGCGCTTATGCCGGCGTCTTTGCTCAGGACCCGGATCAGGCCAAACGCATGGCCGACAAGGCCATCGGCTACGCCCGCCGCGCCCTGTGCGAATACGATGAAGATGCCTGCACCTTAATCGACGGCCCACAGAATGATCTGCTGGCCGGTCTGGAAGAAGACTACGACGCCGACGATATCGCCGTGTTCTACGCCATGGCTGCCGCCTGGGCCGGCTGGATTCAGGCCAACAGCGACGACTGGAATGCTATCGCCCAGCTCGGCAAGGTCAAAATTCTGATGCAGTGGGTCGCAACCCAGAACCCCGCCTACGATCACGCGACCGTGCAGGTTTACCTCGGTGTACTGGAAACCCAGCTCCCTCCGTCACTGGGCGGTAAACCGGAACTGGGACGGGAATATTTTGAACGCGCCATCGACATGACCCGGGGCGAAAACCTGATGGCCAAGGTGCTGTACGCCAAGCAATACGCCCGCCTGATGTTTGAACAGGAATTGCACGACCGCTTATTACAGGAAGCTCTGGATGCCGACCCGCACAGCGAGGGGCTCACCCTGATTAACCGTCTGGCCCAGCGCCAGGCAGCCGTTCTGTTAGCCGAATCCTCTGAATACTTTGAGTGAGATCCTATGAAACTGATCACCGCCCTGGCGCTGACCCTGAGTCTGCTGAGTCCTCTGGCTCAGGCTGCCACCACCCTGAAAATTGCCACTCTGGTTCCTGATGGCACCAACTGGATGAAGCTGATGCGTCAGGCTGCTGATGACATCAAGCAGGAAACCGACAGCCGGGTAAAAATCAAATATTTCCCCGGAGGCGTACAGGGCAGCGATAAAAGCGTGCTGCGTAAAATGCAGATCCGTCAGCTGCAGGGTGGTGCCGTTTCTACCGGTGCAATGTCACACATTACCAACGTGACGCAGTTGTACAGCCTGCCATTCACGTTCCGCAATCTCGATGAAGTTCGTGCTGTGCGCGCCGAGTACGACCAGTACATCGCTGCAGCGCTGCAGGAAAAAGGCTACATCCTGCTGGGCCTGTCAGAAGGCGGTTTTGCTTATCTGATGTCCAACAAGCCACTGAAATCATCGGTGGATGTTCGCAGCCAGAAAGTCTGGGTGCCGGAAGGCGATATCATCAGCCAGACCACTTTTGAGAATGGTCAGGTTGAGCCGATCTCCCTGCCGGTATCCGATGTTTATACCAGCCTGCAGACTGGCCTGATTGATACCGTTGCCGTCAATGCCACCTCGGCGATTGCCCTGCAATGGCACACCAAACTGAGCTATGCCACCGATTTTCCACTGGCCTTTATCTTCGGCATGCTGGTCGTTGACGAACGCGCCTTCAGCAAAATCGACGCTGCTGATCAGGCCGTTGTGAAACGCATTATGGCCGCAACCTTCCGCGCGATGGATGTACAGAACGAAAAAGACGAGCAGGGTGCACGTGCGGCACTGGCACAGAATGGCATGCAGTTTGTCGAGCTGACCGAAGAAGATAAGCTGGCCTGGCGCAAGATGGCACAGGACAGCATTAACACCCTGCGCGAGAAATCGGTTTACCCGGTTGAGCTGTACAACAAGCTGAAGCAGAGCCTGAACAACAACCGTCAGGCGGCTGCGCAGTAATGAAGAAATGGCTGTCTACCCTGCACCGCATCGAAGATGCTGTACTGGTGCTGTTACTGCTGGCGATGATTGTTCTCGCCGGCGTCGATATTCTCGCCCGTACACTGTTTGGTGGCGGGGTGGTCTGGGTGCAGCCATTGCTGCGGGTTATGGTACTTTGGCTTGGCCTGCTCGGTGCCCTGCTTGCCACCCGCTCACGCGAACATATCGCCATTGATCTGATCAACCGCCTCGCTGGTCCGCAAACCAAACGCTGGCTGGCGGTACTGACCTCGGCCTTTGCGGCCTTTATCTGTCTGGTTGTAGCCTGGAATGCTCAGGCCTTTGTGCGCTTTGCTTTCGAGTTTGGCGATATCGCATTCGGACGTGTGCCAGCCTGGCCTCTGCAACTGGTGATTCCGTTAAGCTTCGCGCTGATGGGATTACGTTTCAGCCTGCAGGCCGTGCAGGAACTGCTCGGGCAGACCCGGGAGGCTGAAGCATGAGCATTCTGGTTCCGCTGTTACTGTTATTTCTCGCATTGGCCGGTGCACCACTCTTTACCGTGATTGCGGCCAGCGCGATGTGGGGCTTCTGGCAAACCGATGTTGATCTGCAGACCATGGCCATCAGCATCTATCAGATTGCTGAAATGCCGGTGCTGATTGCAATTCCGCTGTTTACCTTCGCAGGTTATTTATTGGGCGAAAGCAAGGCTCCACAACGCCTGGTACGCATTACCGATGCCTTCCTTGGCTGGATGCCCGGCGGTCTGGCAATTGTGGCTCTGGCAGCCTGTGCACTGTTTACCGCCTTTACCGGCGCCTCCGGGGTGACCATCGTTGCTCTTGGTGCGCTGCTGGTGCCGGCCCTGCAGAAAGCAGGCTACAAAGAGTCGTTTAATCTCGGTCTGGTTACCACTTCCGGTAGTCTGGGTCTGTTATTCGCACCATCACTGCCACTGATTCTGTACGGTGTGGTTGCTCAGCAAATGGCGCTGGACACGCCGGTCAGCATCGATGACCTGTTCCTCGCTGGTCTGCTGCCAGGCCTGCTGATGTTGTTTGCCCTGTCGCTCTACAGCGCCTGGCAGTCACGCGGTATTGAGCGCGATCATCATCCTTTTGATAAAGCAGAAGCCTGGGCGGCGATTAAAGACAGCGCATGGGAAATTCCGCTGCCTTTTGTAGTACTGGGCGGTATTTACAGCGGCTTTTTCGCGGTATCAGAGGCGGCTGCGCTGACCGCCTTTTATGTGCTGATCGTCAGTGTGGTTATCCGCCGAGAAATCAGCCTGACCCGGCTGCCGCTGGTGATGCGCGACTCGATGAAACTGGTGGGCGCGATTCTGCTGATTCTGGCGGTCTCCATGGCTTCAACCAATTACATGATTGATGCCGGCATTCCGGAGCAGATCTTTGCTTTTATCCAGCAACACGTCAGTGATTCGTTCACCTTTTTGCTGCTGCTGACGATCTTCCTGCTGATTCTGGGCATGATGCTCGATATTTTCTCAGCCATCGTCATTATGATTCCGATCATTCTGCCGATTGCCATTGAGTACGGCATTCATCCGATTCATCTGGGCATTCTGTTCCTCGCGAATATGCAGCTGGGCTACTTTACGCCGCCGGTTGGGATGAACCTATTTATTGCCAGCTTCCGCTTTAATAAGCCGGTTATGACCCTGTACCGCGCCACCATCCCGTTCTTCTTTATTCTGCTCGCCTGTGTGCTGATTATTACCTATTGGCCTGGCCTGAGCCTCGCGCTGCTGTAAAACACGATCACAGACGCTCTGCGGAGCGTCTGACCCTTCTTTACAGCTGCTTGCCCAATCTGACATGGCCCTGGGTTATGGTAGTAACTCATGATCGTGCTCATGGATGAGTATCCTTCCTAAGACGTTGTTTGCGGGTTAATCTTGACCCGCTTTTTTTTATCCCCATCAGTAAAATCAATAAAAAATCACAGGAAGGCTTATGGCCAGTCTGACCGCCCGCCTGACACGCACTCTTCTGCGTGCTTTGGTGCAACCGACATTCACACCCGAATTCGGCCTTAAACGCCAGCGCCAGCGTTTAAATGCCCTGCAACAACTCATGCCCATGCCTTTTGGCGTACGCAAACAGATTACTCCCTGTGGCGGCGTTCCCGCCTGGCGTCTGACACCGGCGACCGTACATAACGCCGGCAGCGCACAAAATACCGGTGCAAGCGTGATGCTGTATCTGCATGGCGGAGGCTATGTCGTCGGTTCACCGACCAGTCATGGTGAAATGGTCGCCCGTATCGCCCGCCAGTGTAGTATTGATACCTGGCTTATTGATTACCGCCTTGCTCCTGAACATCCGGCACCAGCCGCCCTTGAGGACGCACTCAGTGCCTACCGTACCCTCAGTGCTCAGGGGCCGGTGATAATTGCCGGAGATTCTGCCGGCGGCGGTCTGAGTTTGGCCCTGACTGCGGCTGTTCTGGAACAGCAGCTGCCACGCCCACAGGCTCTGGTTTTATTCTCGCCCTGGTGTGATCTGAGCTGCAGCGGAGCTTCCATCAGTGAAAGGAAAGAACGGGAGGTATTACTGCAGACAGACTGGATTCTCTTTGCGGCGGAGCAGTATGCCGGGCAGCAGAATCTGGACAATCCGCATATATCGCCACTGCATGCCGACTTCAGCGATTTTCCACCTACCCTGATTCAGGTTGGCAGCGAAGAAATTCTGTACGATGACAGCGTGCGCCTCGCTCAGCGTATGCGCCATGCAGGCGTTGAGGTAACCCTGAGTGAATACCCACAGATGTGGCACGTATTTCAGCTGCACGCCGGTTATATGCCTGAAGCTCGCCAGGCACTGAATGAAATTGCGGCTTTTACCAGACAGCAGCAAAAGCGCGGATAACGGCCAATAAAAAAAAGCCAATAAAAAGGCCCGCAGTCTTACGACGGCGGGCCTTTTTATTTAACTGCCGAAATTACTCAGCGGCTTCATCCTGAACTTCAACAACATCCGCTTCTGCTACTGCAACCGGACGGTCTACCAGTTCAACATATGCCATTGGAGCGTTATCACCAGCACGGAAGCCACATTTCAGAATACGAATGTAACCACCCGGGCGGGTTTGATAACGAGGACCCAAATCGCTGAACAACTTACCTACTGCTTCTTTGCTACGGGTACGAGCAAAGGCCAGACGACGGTTAGCAACTGAATCTTCTTTTGCAAGAGTGATCAGTGGCTCAGCTACGCGACGCAGCTCTTTCGCCTTTGGCAGGGTAGTCTTGATAATTTCATGCTCGAACAGGCTCACCGCCATGTTTTTAAACATGGCTTGACGGTGTGCGCTGGTACGATTGAAGTGACGACCACTTTTACGATGACGCATGGTTTTATTCCTTAACTAACTGAACGCTCTGCTCAGGCTAATACTTTGTCGTCGTTACGGAGGCTGGCAGGTGGCCAGTTCTCCAGATGCATTCCCAACGACAGTCCGCGTGAGGCCAGAACGTCTTTGATTTCAGTCAGAGACTTCTTACCTAAATTAGGAGTCTTCAACAGCTCTACTTCTGTACGCTGGATCAGATCACCGATGTAGTAAATGTTTTCTGCTTTCAGACAGTTGGCAGAACGAACAGTCAGCTCCAGGTCGTCCACAGGACGCAGGAGAATCGGATCGATCTCTTCTTCTTCACGAATCTGTTCAACGACTTCGTCGTTCTCCAGATTTACGAAGATAGCCAGCTGTTGCTGCAAGATGGTCGCGGAACGACGGATCGCTTCTTCCGGATCGATGGTACCGTTGGTTTCGAGATCGATAACCAGTTTGTCCAGATCGGTACGCTGTTCCACACGAGCGCTTTCAACGCTGTAAGAAACACGCTTAACCGGGCTGTAGGTAGCATCAAGCTGCAGTTTGCCAATGGCCTTGGTTTCTTCATCGTTCTGGTTACGGGACTCAACAGTCTCGTAGCCACGACCGGAAGCAACTTTCAGGGTCATTTTCAGTTCAGCGCCTTCACCCAGATGGGCAATAACGTGAGCTGGGTTAGCAACCTCAACACCATGATCCAGTTGAATATCGGCAGCTGTTACTGTTGCCGGGCCAACTTTCGCCAGGCTCAGAATCGCTTCGTCACGTTCATGTAATTTGACCGCAACACCTTTCAGGTTCAGCAGGATTTCAATTACGTCTTCCTGTACACCTTCGATCGCGCTGTACTCATGCAGAACGCCATCGATTTCGCATTCAACGATTGCAGCACCCGGCATAGAGGAAAGCAGGATACGACGCAATGCGTTGCCTAAAGTGTGGCCGAAACCGCGCTCAAGCGGCTCCAGAGTCACTTTAGCGTGGGTATTGTTTACCTCATCCACCTGGATGTGACGAGGTGTCAAAAATTCATTAACTGCACGCTGCATAGCTGCCCCTTAAGTTCCTCTATTACTTAGAGTAAAGTTCCACGATCAGGTTTTCGTTGATCTCTGCTGGGAGATCAGCGCGCTCAGGAACTGCTTTGAAAGTCCCTTCCATCTTACCTGCATTGACATCAATCCACGCACAATCAGTGCGCTGTGCTGCCAGCTCAAGAGCAGTTTTGATACGATCCTGATTTTTCGCTTTCTCACGAATCGTAACCACATCGCCGCTCTTAACGTTGAACGAAGGAACGTTCACAGTCTGACCATTCACAGCTACTGCTTTGTGAGTGACCAGCTGACGTGATTCAGCGCGGGTAGAGCCGAAGCCCATGCGGTATACAACGTTATCCAGACGAGATTCCAGCAGTTGCAGCAGGTTTTCACCGGTTGCGCCTTTACGACGCGCTGCTTCTTTGTAGTAGCTGCGGAATTGCTTTTCCAGGATACCGTACAAGCGACGTACTTTTTGCTTTTCGCGCAGCTGCAGACCGTAGTCAGACAGACGACCGCGACCAGCACCGTGTACGCCAGGCTTGGTTTCCATTTTGCATTTAGTGTCTAATGCACGAACGCCGCTCTTCAGGAACAGGTCAGTTCCTTCACGACGAGACAGCTTACACTTAGGACCAATATAACGTGCCATATTTCTGCCTCCTTATACGCGACGCTTCTTAGGTGGACGACAGCCGTTATGTGGGATCGGAGTAACATCAGTGATGTTAGCGATCTTGTATCCACATGCGTTCAGAGCGCGGACTGCTGATTCACGACCTGGACCTGGACCTTTAACTTCCACGTCGAGGTTTTTCAGACCGTACTCTTTTGCTGCTTCACCAGCACGCTCTGCTGCTACCTGAGCGGCGAAAGGAGTGCTCTTACGAGAACCACGGAAACCTGAACCACCGGCGGTTGCCCACGACAGAGCATTACCCTGACGGTCGGTGATGGTTACGATGGTGTTGTTAAAAGAGGCGTGGATGTGCGCAATGCCATCGACTACCGTCTTTTTAACCTTTTTCTTGGTTGATCTTTGTGGCTTAGCCATTTTTAAATCCTGCTTTTAATATCAACACTGCAACAAGTCGAATGCAGCTACACTAAAAGACCGACCGTAAGATTACTTACGGATCGGTTTGCGCGGGCCCTTACGGGTACGAGCATTCGTTTTAGTACGCTGACCACGAAGTGGCAGGCTGCGACGGTGGCGGATACCACGATAGCAAGCCATATCCATCAGACGCTTGATGTTCATTTGCACTTCACGGCGCAAATCACCTTCAACCGTATGTTTAGCTACTTCGTTACGAACAACATCCAGCAACTCTTCGCTCAGATCACCGATTTTGGTGGTCTCAGCAATGCCAGTAGCGGCACAGATCTGCTGGGCAGTAGTACGACCAATGCCATAGACATAGGTCAGAGAAATCACTGCATGCTTGTTGTCAGGAATATTGACACCGGCAATACGGGCCATGTCTAACTCCGTTACACTTTACTTGATGAAAGGGCGCGAGATACTACAGTCAGCTCAAAAATAAATCAAGCCATCTGTAATACTCACACCCGACCTTGTCCGGGGATTAACCCTGACGTTGCTTGTGCTTTGGATCTGAACAGATCACGCGCACACTACCGTTACGGCGAATAATTTTGCATTCACGGCAGATTTTTTTAACAGACGCACGTACTTTCATGACAGTCTCCTAAATCTGGCTCAGCGTGCTGAGCCAAAATTCTTCAGATTTGCTTTCTTCATCAGCGATTCGTACTGGTGTGACATCAGGTGCGATTGAACCTGAGCCATGAAATCCATTACGACCACAACCACGATCAATAACGATGTGCCACCGAAGTAGAAAGGTACATCTGCAGCGACTACCAGGAACTGAGGCATCAGACACACCGCGGCAATGTACAGCGAACCGAACAGAGTCAGGCGTCCTAAGACAGCATCAATATACTTGGCAGTCTGAATGCCCGGGCGGATACCCGGAATGAAAGCACCAGACTTCTTCAGGTTTTCGGCAACATCTTTCGGGTTGAACATCAACGCCGTATAGAAGTAGCAGAAGAAAATAATACCGGCAGCGAACAGTACGATGTACAGCGGCTGGCTTGGCGCCAGAGCCATACTGATGTCCTGCAGCCACTCCATACCCTCACCCTGGCCAAACCACGTTCCCAGAGACGCAGGGAACAACAGCAGGCTTGAAGCAAAGATCGCAGGAATTACACCGGCCATATTAAGTTTCAGCGGTAAATGACTTGTCTGTGCCGCAAACATCTGACGACCCTGCTGACGTTTTGCGTAGTTGATGGTGATGCGACGCTGGCCGCGCTCAACAAAGACTACGAAACCGATCACCACGACTGCCAGGGCAGCAATAACCAGCAATACCAGAATATTCAGGTCACCCTGACGCGCAGACTCGAAAGCCTGACCAATTGCACTCGGCAGACCAGCAACAATACCGGCGAAGATCAGGATAGAGATGCCATTACCGATACCACGTTCGGTAACCTGCTCACCCAGCCACATCATGAACACTGCACCTGCCACGAAGGAAGGTACGGCTGCGATGTAGAAATCAATGCCCGAAGAGAAAGTAACGCCCTGGCCGGCAAGGCCGGCCGAGACGCCGAAGGCCTGAATCGTTGCAAGCAGTACAGTACCGTAACGGGTGTACTGGGTAATCTTGCGACGACCGGCTTCGCCTTCTTTCTTCAACTGTTCCAGCTGCGGACTCACCGCCGTCAGCAATTGCATGATAATGGAAGCAGAGATATAGGGCATGATGCCCAGCGCCAGAATACTCATGCGCTCCAGTGCACCACCGGAGAACATATTGAACATTTCCAGGATTGTGCCCTGGTTCTGCTCGAATAAACGTGCCAATGCTTCCGGATTAATACCTGGCACCGGGATATGGGTGCCAATCCGATATACTACAATCGCCAGGAGCACGAAGCGGATGCGTGACCAGAGTTCAGTCAGTCCGCCTTGCATGCCCTGTGGGAGTCCTTGCCTAGCCATTAGTCTTCGACCTTTCCACCGGCTGCTTCAATAGCAGCTTTTGCGCCTTGAGTGACTTTCAGACCTTTGATGGTCAAAGCCTTCTTGACTTCACCAGACAGAATCACGCGAGCTTCTTTGATCTTCTCGCCGATAACGTCTGCAGCTTTCAGTGCTGCCAGATCTACAACATCGCCTTCAACCAGAGCCAGTTCGTTCAGACGGATCTCTGCAACGTACTGTGCTTTGCGTGAAGTAAAGCCAAATTTTGGCAGACGACGGTGGATTGGCATCTGACCGCCTTCAAAGCCCGGAGCCACTTTACCGCCTGAGCGTGATTTCTGACCTTTGTGACCACGGCCACCAGTCTTACCCAGACCGGAACCGATACCACGGCCAACACGCTTAGGAGCAGGCTTCGAACCAGGAGCTGGGCTCAATTCGTTGAGACGCATATTACTCCCCTTCTACCTTAACCATGTATTGAACTTGGTTGATCATGCCGCGTACAGATGGAGTATCTTCCAGCTCAACGGTATGACCAATACGACGCAGACCCAGGCCTTGCATGGTTGCACGGTGCTTTGGCAGCTTGCCAATGGTGCTCCGTGTCTGGGTCACTTTTACGGTTTTCTTAGCCATAACGTATTACCCCAGGATCTCTTCTACGGACTTACCGCGCTTGGCAGCTACTTCTTCCGGAGACTTCATTTGTGCCAGACCATTGAAGGTTGCACGAACAACGTTTACCGGGTTGGTAGAGCCATAGCACTTAGCCAATACGTTTTTAACACCAACCATCTCCAGAACGGCGCGCATTGCACCACCGGCGATGATACCGGTACCTTCAGAGGCCGGCTGCATGTAAATCTGTGCGCCAGAGTGACGGGCACGGACAGGATACTGCAGAGTGTTGCCGTCCAGCTGAACATTGACCATGTTGCGCTTAGCCTGTTCCATCGCCTTTTGAATTGCCAGAGGCACTTCACGGGACTTACCACGACCAAAACCTACACGACCATTGCCGTCGCCAACCACGGTCAGAGCGGTAAAGGCGAAAATACGACCACCTTTTACCACTTTGGCTACGCGGTTTACCTGAACCAGCTTCTCTTGCAGTTCACTTTCGTTACGTTCTACACGTTCATTATTTGCCATGATCTTTACCCTTAGAATTCCAGGCCGCTTTCACGAGCCGCGTCAGCCAGAGCTTTAACACGACCATGGTATTTAAAACCAGAACGATCGAACGCAACTTTGGTGATGCCAGCGGCTTTCGCACGCTCAGCAATCAACTGACCAACTTTGGTCGCTGCATTAACGTTACCAGTAGTGTCACTACGCAGATCCGCTTCAACGGTTGAAGCTGTCGCCAAGACGGTAGCGCCATTGGCAGAGATGATCTGAGCGTAAATGTGTCTGGGCGTACGATGAACGCACAGACGAACCGCGCTTTTCTCACGGATGTTCATCCGTGTTTTGGTGGCACGGCGCAAACGAGCTTTTTTCTTCTCATTCATGGCCTAGACCTTACTTTTTCTTGGCTTCTTTACGACGCACATTTTCATCAGCATAGCGAACACCCTTACCTTTATAAGGTTCTGGTGGACGGTAGCCACGGATCTCAGCAGCAACCTGACCTACTTTCTGCTTATCAATACCTTTGATAACCACTTCGGTCTGGCTTGGCGTCTCGACAGAAATGCCTTCCGGCAGTTCATAGTCGATTGGGTGAGAGAAGCCCAGAGTCAAATTTAATGACTTGCCGGATGCTTTGGCACGATAACCAACACCCTGCAGAATCAGTTTCTTTTCGAAACCAACGTTAACACCGGTAACCATGTTGTTTACCAGGGCGCGGAAAGTACCGGCCAGAGCGTTGGCTTGCTTGTCGCCAGTTTTAGGAGCGAAGGTCAGTACGTTTTCTTCCTGTTTGATTTCAACAGAAGAATGTACATCCAGTTCTAACTGGCCTTGCTTGCCTTTGATGGCGATTTTGTCTGCAGCCAGTTTAACTTCTACACCGGCTGGGATTTGTACAGGAGCTTTTGCTACGCGAGACATCGTAATTCCCCTTAGAATACGGTCGCAATAACTTCACCGCCCACGCCCGCAGCACGAGCAGCGCGATCAGTCATAACGCCTTTAGAGGTGGATACGATAGCCACACCCAGACCTGCTTCAACTTTAGGCAGCTCTGTGGTGCCACGGTACTGACGCAGACCAGGGCGGCTAACGCGCTGGATACGTTCAATAACTGGCTTACCTTCGTAGTATTTCAGATCGATGGTCAGGGTCGGTTTGACCGCTTCATCGATAGAAAAACTGTTGATGTAACCTTCAGCTTCGAGAACCTGGGCTACAGACTTCTTAATTTTTGAAGACGGCATGCTTACATTCTTATGACCAGCTTGCTGGGCATTACGAATGCGGGTGAACATGTCCGCCAACGTATCTTGCATACTCATTAATAGTTACCTCTGTTGTACAGCGCCCCCCTTCCGGTTCTACCCGAAAGGGGGAATTGCTTACCAACTAGCTTTTTTCAGGCCTGGCACATTACCCTTCATGCCTTCTTCGCGCAACTTAATACGTGAAAGCTTGAATTTACGGTATACGCCGTGTGGACGACCTGTCATTTGACAACGACGCTGCAGACGGCTCGCGGATGAATCGCGTGGCAGTTTCTGCAGAGCCTGTTGTGCATTCCAACGCTCTTCGTCAGAAGAGTTAACGTTGCTCACGATCGCTTTCAGTTCAGCGCGCTTGGCGGCAAACTTGGCAACCAGTGCTTCACGCTTCAGTTCACGATTCTTCATGCTAATCTTAGCCATGCTTAACTCCTTAGTTACGGAACGGGAACTGCAGCGCTTTCAGCAGAGCGCGGCCTTCTTCGTTGGTTTTTGCGGTAGTTGTGATGGTCACATCCATACCACGGACCTTGTCTACTTTATCGTATTCAATTTCCGGGAAGATGATCTGTTCCTTCACACCCATGCTGTAGTTACCACGACCATCGAAAGACTTAGGGTTGATACCACGGAAGTCACGAACACGTGGCAGAGCCACGTCGATCAGACGATCCATGAATTCCCACATACGCTCACGACGCAGGGTAACTTTACAGCCAATTGGCCAGCCTTCACGCAGTTTAAAAGCTGCGACAGACTTACGTGCCTTGGTGACAACAACTTTCTGGCCGCTGATGGCTTCCATTTCGGCCACAGCGTTGTCCAGCAGTTTCTTGTCGCCCAGTGCTTCACCAACACCCATGTTCAGGGTGATTTTGGTGACTTTAGGCACTTCCATAATGTTTTTGTAACCAAACTCTTCTTGCAGCTTGGCTACTACTTCGTTTTTATACAGTTCTTGTAAACGTGACATAGTAGTATCCAACTCCAATTAGGCGTCGACTTGATCGCCTGTGGATTTGAAGATACGTACCTTGCTTTCGCCTTCAACTTTGAAGCCAACGCGGTCAGCTTTCTCAGTTTTCGGGTTCCAGATGGCTACGTTGGAAACCTGAATACCGGTTTCTTTTTCAACGATGCCGCCTGGCTGCTGCAGGTACGGGTTTGGTTTCTGGTGTTTTTTCACCACGTTAATGCCAGATACCAGCACACGGCCATCCTGCAGAACTTTCTGCACTTTGCCACGCTTGCCTTTATCTTTACCGGCAATAACAACTACTTCGTCATTTTTGCGAATCTTTAACATATCTCGTCCCCCTCCCTTAGAGCACTTCTGGTGCCAGGGAAATGATTTTCATGAACTGCTCAGAGCGCAGCTCACGAGTCACAGGGCCAAAGATACGGGTACCGATTGGCGCCAATGAAGCATTCAGCAGAACGGCAGAGTTTACATCAAAACGGATAATAGATCCGTCCGGACGACGTACACCTTTACGGGTACGTACTACCACGGCGTTCATTACCTGACCTTTTTTCACTTTACCGCGAGGAATTGCTTCCTTAACGGATACTTTAATCAAATCACCGATGCCGGCATAACGACGATGAGAACCGCCCAGTACTTTGATGCACTGTACGCGCTTCGCGCCGCTGTTGTCGGCAACGTCGAGCATTGATTGAGTTTGAATCATGCCTCTCGCTCCTAACTAACTGCGCCCGGTCCTCAGACCTTGGCGGCGCGCTCGTCGATATTTACCAGCGCCCAGGTCTTGTTTTTAGACATTGGGCGTGACTCTTTTACAGTAACGAGATCGCCAATCTGGCACTCGTTGTTTTCATCGTGGGCCATCACTTTAGTAGAGCGTTTCACGAACTTTTTATAGATCGGATGCTTAACAAAGCGTTCAACCAGAACAGTGACGGACTTGTCCATCTTGTTGCTCACGACACGACCACTCAGGGTACGAACGGTTTTTGTGTTCTCAGTCATGATTATTCACCTGCCTTGCTAGCCAGCACGGTTTTTACGCGAGCGATGTCACGACGGGTCTGGCCGATCAGATGAGTCTGACCCAGCTGACCTGTCGCTTTCTGCATACGCAGTTTAAATTGATCGCTCAACAGTTCTTCCAGCTGAGATTGCAGCTCAGCCACTGATTTATTTTTCAGTTCACTTGCTTTCATCACAGCACCGTCCGTTTAACAAATGCGGTTTCAAAAGGCAGTTTCGCAGCAGCCAGAGCAAAGGCTTCGCGAGCCAGCTCTTCTGGTACGCCTTCGATTTCGTAAAGAACGCGACCTGGCTGGATCTGACAAACCCAGTACTCAACGTTACCCTTACCTTTACCCATACGAACCTCAAGAGGCTTCTCGGTAATTGGCTTATCCGGGAAAACGCGGATCCAGATTTTACCACCACGCTTCACTTTACGAGTCATCGCACGACGTGCTGCCTCAATCTGACGAGAAGTCAGACGACCACGTCCAGTAGCCTTCAGAGCGTACTCACCGAAGCTCACTTTAGAGCCACGGATCGCCAAACCGCGGTTGCGGCCGGTCTGAACTTTACGGAACTTTGTACGTTTTGGTAACAACATAACTAATTCCCCTTATGAACGACCGGTTTTCTTTTTGCCCTGGTTCTTAGCGCGGTCACGTACCTCTTGGATACCACCGAGGATCTCGCCTTTGAAGATCCATACTTTTACGCCAATAACACCATAGGTAGTGTGTGCTTCATAAGTTGCGTAGTCGATATCTGCACGCAGTGTGTGCAGAGGAACACGACCTTCGCGGTACCACTCGGAACGAGCGATTTCAGCACCACCCAGACGGCCACTCACTTGGATCTTGATACCTTCGGCACCACCACGCATTGCATTCTGTACAGCACGCTTCATAGCGCGACGGAACATCACACGACGCTCCAGCTGACTTGCAACGCTCTGGGCTACCAGCTTGGCATCCAGATCCGGTTTACGAACTTCTTCGATGTTGATGTGTACCGGGATACCCATCAGATCGCTGAGATCTTTACGCAGAACTTCTACGTCTTCACCTTTTTTACCGATCACGATGCCTGGACGGGCAGTGTGAATGGTTACTTTGGCGTTTTGCGCTGGACGCTCAATAACGACCTTGCTCACTGAAGCCTTTTCCAGGCGCTTTTCGATCAGAGATCGAACAGCAATGTCAGTCAGCAGGTTGTCGGCGTACTTATCCTTACCGGCATACCAGATCGAGTTATGATCTTTAGTGATACCTAAACGGATACCGGTTGGATGAACTTTCTGACCCATCTGACCAACTCCTATTTTTCTGAAACTTTCACAGTGATGTGACAAGTGCGTTTCATGATGCGATCGGCACGACCTTTCGCACGTGGACGAATACGCTTCATTGTCATACCTTCGTCAACGAACACGGTAGAAACCTTGAGTTCGTCTACGTCGGCACCGTCGTTGTGCTCAGCGTTGGCGATGGCAGATTCCAGTACTTTCTTGATGATGTCTGCGCCTTTCTTACCTGAGAAGGAAAGAATGTTCAGAGCTTCATCAATCTTCTTGCCGCGGATCTGATCCGCAACCAGACGTGCTTTCTGTGCAGACAAGCGAGCACCACGTAATACAGCGGCTACTTCAGACATATTTCACCCCTTATTAACGTTTGGCTTTCTTATCCGCCACATGACCCTTGTAAGTACGGGTCAGCGCGAATTCGCCGAGTTTATGTCCTACCATGTCTTCAGTTACGAAAACTGGCATGTGTTGTTTGCCGTTATGAACAGCGATTGTCAGCCCCACGAAATCTGGAAAGATTGTGGAGCGGCGAGACCAGGTCTTGATCGGACGTTTGTCGTTCTTCTCAAGAGCAGCCTCTACCTTCTTCATCAAGTGATGGTCAATAAATGGACCTTTTTTCAATGAACGTGGCACAGTTCTATCCTCTCTAATTATTTCGCAGAACGACGACGTACGATAAGTTTATCGGTACGCTTATTCTTACGAGTCTTGTAGCCCTTGGTTGGAACGCCCCATGGAGTAACAGGATGACGACCACCAGAGGTACGACCTTCACCACCACCGTGTGGGTGATCAACAGGGTTCATTACCACACCGCGAACGGTAGGACGAACACCGCGCCAGCGCGAAGCACCAGCCTTACCCAGTTCACGCAGAGCGTGCTCATTGTTGCCAACTTCACCGATAGTGGCACGACAATCAGACAGAACCTTGCGCATTTCGCCAGAGCGCAGACGCAGAGTGCAGTATGCACCTTCACGCGCTACCAGCTGAGCAGAGGTACCTGCAGAACGTGCGATCTGACCACCTTTACCAGGCTTCAGTTCTACGTTGTGAATTACGCTACCAACCGGTACGTTGCGCAGAGACATCGCGCTACCTACTTTGATCGGTGCATCTTCACCAGACACAATCGCATCGCCAGCACTCAGGCCTTTAGGAGCCAGAATGTAACGACGTTCGCCGTCGGCGTACTTCAGCAGTGCAATGTTTGCGCTGCGGTTAGGATCGTATTCCAGACGTTCTACAACTGCTGGGATACCGTCCTTGTCACGTTTGAAGTCGATCAGGCGATAATGCTGCTTATGACCACCACCAATGTGACGGGTAGTAATGTGACCGTTGTTGTTACGACCACCACTTTTTGACTTCTTCTCAACCAGAGCTGCGAAAGGCTT
>NZ_DDCJ01000089.1:0-2531 GCF_002335285.1 Thalassolituus sp. UBA2009 | reverse complement strand
TGCTGCTTATGACCACCACCAATGTGACGGGTAGTAATGTGACCGTTGTTGTTACGACCACCACTTTTTGACTTCTTCTCAACCAGAGCTGCGAAAGGCTTACCTTTGTGCAGTTCGTTGTTGACGACTTTCACCAGATGGCGACGGCCAGGAGAAGTCGGTTTAGTTTTCACCAATGCCATGACTTAAACCCCTTATTCCGCGTCTGCGAAGTCGATGTCCTGACCTTCAGCCAGGCGAACGTATGCTTTACGCACATCGTTACGTTTGCCTGTACCGCGAGCAGTACGCTTGGTTTTACCTTTGATGTTGACGGTCTGTACGGAATCAACTTTCACTTCGAACAGAGCTTCAACAGCCTTTTTGATTTCAGGCTTGGTGGCATCCGGAGCAACACGGAATACATACTGGCCGTGCTTTTCAGCAACCAGAGTTGCCTTCTCGGAAATATGCGGAGCTACCAGCACTTTATAGATACGTTCACGGTTCATGCGTAGGCCTCCTCAAGTTTCTTCAGGGCGGGCACAGTCACCAGTACCTTTTCAAAAGCAATCAGGCTTACAGGATCGATAGCTGAAGCTTCGGTAATACCAACATGAGGAACGTTACGGGCAGCCAGATACAGCTTTTCGTCGATCTCATCGGCAACGATCAGGACATTGCTCAGTTCCATCTCTTTCAGCTTGGCAACGAATTCTTTGGTCTTGTGGGATTCCACAGCAAAAGAATCAGCAACAACCAGGCGTTCCTGACGAACCAGCTCAGACAAGATGGACTGCATCGCCGCGCGATACATTTTCTTGTTTACTTTCTGCTCATAGTTGCGTGGTTTGGCGGCGAAAGTTACACCACCTGAACGCCAGATAGGGCTGTTAGAAGTACCGGAACGGGCACGGCCTGTTCCCTTCTGACGCCATGGCTTAATACCACCACCGCTAACTTCAGAGCGGGATTTCTGTGCTTTGGTACCCTGACGGCCACCGGCCATATAGGCGGTAACGATCTGGTGAACCAGAGCTTCATTGAATTCACGACCAAATGCAGCTTCAGAAACAGCTACTGCGGTACCAGTGTTAGTTTTCAGTTCCATTGCTTACCCCTTAGCCTTAACAGCTGGTTTAACAATCACATCGGAACCAGTAGCACCTGGCACAGCACCTTTGATCAGCAGCAGATTGTTTTCTGCGTCCACACGAACAACTTCCAGGTTCTGAGTAGTAACCTGTTCAGCGCCCATGTGACCTGCCATCTTCTTGCCCTTCCAAACACGACCAGGAGTCTGACACTGACCGATAGAACCAGGGGCACGATGAGACAGGGAGTTACCGTGGGTAGCATCCTGGGTACGGAAGTTCCAGCGCTTAACGCCACCCTGGAAGCCTTTACCTTTAGATGAACCAGTCACGTCAACTTTCTGACCAGCTTCGAATTGCGCAACGGTCAGCTCATCGCCATTGGCCAGAGCTTCTTCGGTACGGAATTCCATAACGCCACGACCTGCCTGAACGTTTGCTTTCGCAAAGTGGCCTGCCTCAGCTTTAGTTGTGCGAGAAGCTTTCTTCTCACCAAATGTAACCTGCAGAGCACTGTAGCCGTCAGTTTCAACGGTTTTCACTTGTGCAACACGGTTAGGTGTTACGTGAACTACAGTAACAGCAACAGATTGACCTTCTTCGGTAAAGACACGAGTCATGCCCGCTTTCTTACCGACAATACCAATTGCCATTTTCCAATTACCTCTCGTGTACGGGGCTTAACCCACTATGGCCGCCCTCTTCTCCGACATGGACAAGGGCGTTACACAGAGCCTTACGGATAAATCCTGACGGATTAACCCAGGCTGATCTGAACTTCCACGCCGGCAGCCAGATCCAGTTTCATCAGCGCATCAACTGTTTTTTCAGTTGGCTCAACAATGTCGAGCATGCGCTTGTGTGTACGGATTTCGTACTGATCACGCGCGTCTTTATTAACGTGCGGGGAGACCAGAACGGTATAACGCTCTTTACGAGTAGGCAGTGGGATAGGACCACGTACCTGAGCGCCCGTACGTTTGGCAGTATCAACAATTTCCTGAGTCGAGGTATCGATCAGTCGATGGTCAAATGCCTTCAAACGGATACGGATTCGTTGGTTTTGCATTACCAAACTCCAAGTTTATGTGCAAGAGCTCACTTTCCCCGGATTAAGGGGACGCGAATTGTATGCGGCTGTACAAAAAGTGTCAACCACGGAATAGCAGACGACTTCCGAAGCCGACAAAGCAGACCAACTCCGGAATCACACTGATAAAAAAGCCCGCACAAAGCGGGCTTTTCAGATGCAGACATCGATCACTGCTGCGGACATCCTGTCCTCACCCTACCGGGCCAGCCTCCGGCTGTCACAATCTGATCCGGTCAGATTATTCGATGATCTTAGCTACAACGCCGGCACCAACAGTACGACCGCCTTCACGGATCGCAAAGCGCAGACCTTCATCCATCGCGATTGGAGCGATCAGAGTAATGGTCAGCTTAACGTTGTCACCT
>NZ_DDCJ01000055.1:0-37929 GCF_002335285.1 Thalassolituus sp. UBA2009 | reverse complement strand
GGCTTTGATACGGTCAACCATTTCCGCCTGAGAGACGATTTCTTTGTTCGGACGGTGACCACAACGCTTCTGCATCACCTGATCTTCAATATGCACGGCTGCAGCGCCGGCTTTTTCCATCTGCTGGATAGTGCGGGTGATGTTAAACGCGCCGCCCCAGCCGGTGTCGATATCAACCAGCAATGGCAGGCTGCTGGCAGAAGTGATGCGACGCACGTCTTCCACCACGTCATTGAGCGAGGTCATACCCAGATCCGGCAGACCGTAAGAGGCGTTTGCCACACCGCCACCCGACAGATAAATGGCCTGATGACCAATACGCTCCGCCATCATCGCCGCGTAAGCGTTAATGGTGCCGACAATTTGCAGCGGTTTGTTATCCGCCAGTGCTTTACGGAATTTCTGACCTGGAGTCATGAGTGACCCTCCTCTTCAGCTAATCGATTTTCCAGATTGGTCAGCGATGCCTGGATATGACGTCGCATCAGTAATTCAGCCAGCTCGGCATCACGCGCCGAGATAGCTTCAACAATTCGTTGGTGTTCCTGCAGTGCCTGCAGCGGGCGCTTGGCGCTGGTACTGGTCTGGTAGCGGTACATACGCACGATGTGGTACAGCTCGCCGCACAGCATCTGATGTAAACGGTGATTCTGACTGCCTTTGATGATGCGGTAATGAAAATCGAGATCACCGGCTTTCTGGTAATAGGCCTGCCCCTGCTCAGCCGCAATGGAGGCTTCATGCTCCTGCAGCAGGCCGTACAGCTCCTGAATCTCGTCATCGCTCATGCGCAGTGCTGCCAGACGGCAGGCCATGCTTTCCAGCTCAAGACGCACTTCGTAGATATCCCGCAGCTCAGCCAGACTCAGCGATACCACGCGGGCACCGGCATGGGGAATACGCACCACCAGATGACGGGCTTCAAGCTTCTGAATGGCTTCGCGCATCGGCGCGCGACTGCCACCATAACGCTCAACCAGGGTCTGCTCCGACAATTTGGTGCCCGGACGCAACTCACCACGCACAATGGCGGTAGTCAGTTCCGCGAACACTTTGTCGGCCAGCGTTTGGTTATCATTCATCAGCTTTGTCTACAATACTCTTTAAGTTTGGCTAGGTTACGCCGATAAAATCATATTTCAAGCGAATTAAGACTAAGATTGTATACAATCATCGAGGGCAGCCAATAAAACAGCAAAGTTGACAGCGCAAACTCTGGGATCTGCCCAGGCTTTGCGCTAACCTCGGCGCAGATTTCACAGGAAAGTGCCTTCATGCCTGCCCAACCCGCCGCTCCATCCACTCCCATTAATCGCCAGCGTATCGCCATTATTGGCTCCGGCATTGCCGGCCTGAGCGCCGCCTGGCTGCTGAGTCGCAACCACGACGTCACGCTCTATGAACGCGCCGCGAAGCCGGGTATGGGCATCTACAGCGTAGACATTCCCTGGGCTGACAAAAGCACATCCATTGATATTCCTCTGCGGGTTTTCACTCCGGCGTACTATCCCAGCCTGCTGCGCCTGTACCGCGATGCCGGCGTGCGTACTGAAACCACCGACCATGCCGCCGCTTATGCCGATGCCGATAACCGCCTGTTTTTTCATTACGGCAACCTGCAGCTGGGCAAGCGCAGCCTGAGCTTCCCCAAGTTGCTGAACGGCCCATTGCTCGCCCAGCACCTCAACCTGTTCAACACGCTGCAGCAACATAAACACAGTCCGGATACGGATCAGCAGAGCTTCGGTAGTTTTCTGCAGCAGCACAGCCTCGACAACGATTACTGCCGCCAGATATTGCTGCCGGCACTGGCGACCGTGTGCACCTGTGACTACGACGACGTACTGGCCTACCCGGCGGACATTCTGATCAACTACCTGACCTGCGGTGTAATGAAAGACGGCCTGATGCGCGCCAGTGGCGGAGTTGATGAGGTGGTCGCACACCTGCTGGAAAGCAACGTCAGCCTGCGTACCGCAACGGCCATTGACCATATAGAAGAAGACAATCACGGCGTGCGCGTCTGCAGCGGCGCACAAACCGCTGTGTTTGACCGCGTGGTTATTGCCACCCAGCCGCATCACGCCAGCCAGATCCTCAGCAAGCTGCCCAGCGCCCAGCCACGCTGCCAGCAACTGCAGCAGATCCCGGTGGTTGAATCACGCATGCAGCTGCACACCGATACTTCACTGCTGCCCGCCAGCCTGATGCCGCTGGCGCCGGTCAGTTATTTCTTACCGGGTGACGAAAACCGCCCGGAAGCCACCGTCGATCTGGCCAAAGCCATTGGTCATCTGCGCAACGGCCCGGCCATTCTGCAGGTGTGGAACCCGCTGCGTGCGGCCAATCCGTCAAGTGTGCTCGCCGATGTTACTTTCAGCCGGCCACTGGTTACCCTGCAGAGCCGTCAGGCGGTACGCGAGCTGCGCCGCCAGGACGCCAGCCAGCGTATTCTGCTGACCGGCTCTTATCTGTGCGATGGCATTCCGTTGCTCGACGGTGCCGTTGAAAGCTCTCTGCGCGTAGCGCACCTGATTGGCAGTTCACGCGCCTGGTAGCTGACCACAGCAAATCCCAGACACAAAAAAGCCGGCGCAATGCCGGCTTTTTTGTTCGCTCTCAGATGCGCGTGAGGCCGCCTTATTCCGGCATGTTCAGCGTCTTACTCCGGCATGCTCAGCGCCTGAGGAGACACGATGATGCCGTTGTTGTCGGCGTACACGAAGTGACCCGGTACAAATTCAACACCACCGAATTTAACGGTAACGTTCACATCACCCAGGCCGCGCTTGTCGGTTTTCAGTGGGTGAGTCGCCAGCGCCTGAACGCCCAGATCGGTCTGCATGATAACGTCGACGTCACGGATGCAACCGTAAACGATGATGCCTTCCCAACCGTTTTTCGCCGCTTTTTCAGCCAGCATATCGCCCAGCAGCGCGTGACGCATGGAGGCGCCGCCGTCCACAACCATCACTTTGCCTTTGCCGTCGGTATCAACCAGCTCTTTGACTTTGGAGTTATCTTCAAAGCACTTAACGGTAACGATTTCGCCACCAAAAGACTCGTTGCCACCATAGTTGTTGAACATTGGCTCAACCACCTGAATCAGTTCAGGGTAGGCATCGCACAGATCCGGAGTTACGTACTGAGTCATTTCTTTGTCCTTACTTGTGATGGAGGATAATAAAATTCTGTTGTCTGCCTAAGCCGGATCAGGCTCTGGCCAGACGTTTAATGTCACGCACGCGATAGCGCATAACGGATGATTCGGGGCCAGATTCAGACTCAGAGCCAGATTCAGACACTGAAGCCGCCGCAATCATAGCGCGGGCAATACGCTCACCCGCCAGTGCCTGTACATTGCCAAACAGCGGCAGGCGTAATATCCAGCCACTCAGGTGTTCCGCTAAGCGAAACTCGTCGCGCTCGCCCAGCAACAGCGACGGCTGCCAGATCTGCAGCCGGGGCAGATCCATCTGTTCCAGCGCCTGCTCCATATCGCCTTTGACGCGGTTATAGAAAAATGGCGAACGGCGGTTGGCGCCCAGCGCACTAACCACCGACACCAGTTCAGCGCCCTGCTGTTTAGCCCAGGACGCACAATCGACAACCAGCTGATAATCCACCTGACGCAATCCGGCCTTACCTGCCTTGGTCTGGGTCGTACCCAGCGCGCAGAACATCAGATCAACGGGCTGCTGGCTGGCAAACAGCTCATCATAAGTCAGCACCTGAATGCGCTTATCTGCCGCCAGTTGCGGATATGCAGCGCACCATTGCTGTGGCTGACGCACAGGCAACAATATGTACCCGGCCCAATCCGTCAGCAACAGATTGTCCAGCAAGGCACGGCCAATCAGTCCGGTACCGCCGGCCAGCAACAGGCGCCGCGTGCCCATCTCAGGCGCCAGCCTGTTGGCCAAGCTGATTCAGCCAATGCTGAATACGCGGCCAGACTTCCGTCGCCGCCTCTTTGCTGACCACCATATCGACATGGCCATAATCGCGACTGAAACCTTCCGCTTTGCCCAGCAGCAGATTGTCTTTCTGCGCACCGCCATACAGGGCAGCAAAGCGCAGACAGGCTTTCGCCGGGTCGGATTTATCCGCCGCCGCGGCAACCGCCAGCAACGGCAAATCAGCCCCCTGCTTCCAGGCTGGCAGCAGCCTGAGCTTTTCACTGCGGATCTGCCAGCGGCCAAACAGACTGTGACGCGCCAGATATTCATTCACCAGACCAGCGGGCTCATTTTCCGGGCCGATGCCCAGCTTACGGCCATCCAGCTCGGCTTTGCTTTTTACCAGCATGCGCAGCACCAGACTGGTCAGTGGCAGCCACAGATACCAGGGCCGGCGCACCACCTGAGTACCCAGCAGCACCATGGCGCGACTGTTATCCGCATGCAGGCGACCGGCAGCCACACTGCTGGAAATAATCACACCGCCCAGCGAATGACCGATCCAGACCGGCTTCTGCCCGCTCTGTTCGTGCACAAAATCGTTCACCGCCGGAATATCGCTGAGCACATAACGCTCCAGCGTATTGCGCACATAATCGTGATTACGCGGTGACAGGCCATGACCACGCTGCTCCATCAACCAGACATCAAACCCCTGCTCCAGCAGATAGCGCGCCAATCCTTCGCCCTTATCGGACAGCCAGAAGCCGCGGTTGGTGAAACTGCCGTGCAGCAGAACCAGTGGCTGGCCACTGTGTCCGCCACGGGAGCGCAGGCCAAGATGCGAAACCGCGATCTGGACGCTGCGGTCCGGATCGCGGTTGTGTTTTACCAGATAAACGTCTTCGGTGAGATCGCCCAGAACATCCGCTCTGAGCAGGCTCACCGGAAATAATTCACTGCTGCTTTTCATTCAGGAATTTTTGTCCGCCAGGAAGAACCAGGTATCCAGCACGGAATCCGGGTTCAGCGACACGCTGTCGATGCCATGCTCCATCAGCCACTTGGCGAAGTCCGGATGATCCGATGGCCCCTGACCACAGATACCGATGTATTTACCGGCTTTCTTACAGGCGTTAATGGCATTTTCCAGCAATGCCAGAATGGCTTCATTACGCTCATCGAACAGGTGCGCAATGATGCCGGAATCACGGTCCAGACCCAGGGTTAACTGAGTAAGGTCGTTGGAGCCAACGGAGAAACCATCAAAGAACTCAAGGAACTGCTCGGCCAGAATGGCGTTGGCTGGCAGCTCGCACATCATTATCAGCTTCAGATCATTTTCACCGCGCTTCAGGCCGTTTTCTTCCAGCAGGTTAACAACCTGCTCGGCTTCGCCCACGGTACGCACAAAGGGCACCATGATCTCGACGTTGGTAAAGCCCATTTCGTTACGGACTTTTTTCATCGCCCGGCATTCAAGCTCGAAACAGTCACGGAAGTTTTTCGAGATGTAGCGCGACGCACCACGGAAGCCCAGCATCGGGTTCTCTTCCTCAGGCTCATACAGGCGGCCGCCAATCAGGTTGGCGTATTCGTTGGATTTAAAGTCAGACAGGCGCACGATCACGCGCTTAGGCCAGAATGCCGCCGCCAGCGTTGAAATACCTTCCACCAGTTTTTCGATGTAAAAATCCACCGGGCCGGCATAGCCGGAAATGCGGCGCTCAACGGTAGGCTTCACTTCTTCCGGCAGATTGTCGAAATTCAGCAAGGCTTTCGGGTGCACACCGATCATACGGTTGATAATAAATTCGAGACGCGCCAGGCCCACACCGGCATTCGGCAGGCCCTGGAAGTCGAAGGCGCGGTCCGGGTTGCCGACGTTCATCATGATTTTGAATGGCAAATCCGGCATCTGATCGACGCTGTTGGTGCGAATATCAAAATCCAGTGCGCCTTCGTAAACAAAGCCGGTGTCGCCTTCCGCACAGGAAACGGTAACATCCTGGCCATCCTGCAGCTTGGAGGTGGCATCTTCACAGCCAACCACCGCCGGGATACCCAGCTCGCGCGCAATGATCGCGGCATGACAGGTACGGCCGCCACGGTTAGTAACGATAGCCGCCGAGCGTTTCATTACCGGTTCCCAGTCCGGGTCGGTCATATCGGCAACCAGTACATCACCTTCCTGCACCTGATCCATCTGATCGATGCTTTTAATGACGCGTACTTTACCTTTACCGATGCGGTGGCCAATGGAACGGCCTTCAACCAGCACGCTGCCGGTTTCTTTCAGCAGGTAACGCTCCATCACGTTTTTGCTGGCGCGGCTCTTGACGGTTTCAGGACGGGCCTGAACGATATACAGCTGCTGATCATCGCCATCTTTGGCCCATTCGATATCCATCGGACGGCCGTAGTGCTTTTCAATAATCATCGCCTGACGGGCAAGATTTTCGACCTCGGCGTCGGTTACCGAAAAGACCTGGCGCAGCTCACGGTCAACACGCTGGGTTTCTACCGACTTACCAACGGCGGCTTCTTTGTTGTACACCATCTTAATGGCTTTAGCGCCGAGGTTACGGCGCAGAATTGCCGGGCGTCCGGCCGTCAGGTTGTTCTTGTGAACGTAGAATTCATCCGGGTTTACCGCACCCTGCACCACGGTTTCGCCCAGACCATAGGACGAGGTGACAAACACCACCTGATCGAAGCCGGATTCAGTATCCAGGGTAAACATCACACCGCTGGAGGCTGTTTCAGAGCGCACCATGCGCTGAATGCCGGCCGACAGTGCCACCTTGTGGTGGTCAAAGCCCTGATGATCACGGTAGGCAATTGCGCGGTCATTAAATAAAGAGGCAAATACGTCGCGGATGGCATGCAGGACGTTATCAATACCGACGATATTCAGGTGGGTTTCCTGCTGACCGGCAAAGGATGCATCGGGTAAATCTTCTGCGGTTGCGGAAGAACGTACAGCAACCGCCATTGCCTCATTGCCTTCCTGCAGTTTGGCGAAAGCGGTACGGACATCGGCTTCCAGCTGCGGCGGCAGCGGTGCGTCCAGAATCCAGTTGCGGATTTTGGCGCCGGTTTCGGTCAGGGCACGGATATCATCGACGTTCAGATCATCCAGCGCCTGCTGAATGCGGCTGTCGAGACCTTCGTAACTTAAGAATTCGCGGTAGGCATCGGCGGTGGTGGCGAAGCCGTTGGGCACGGAAACTCCGGCGCTGGTCAGGTTGCTGATCATTTCACCGAGCGAGGCATTTTTACCACCTACCCGCTCGACATCGCCCATGGATACCTGATCAAACCAGAGTACGTAATCTGTCAACGTCTTTCTCCTGTAATGTCCAACGCCTGTGTTCTGTCTCGCCACACAGGACATAATCACCTAAAATCGCCTGCTGCGGCGAACGGCTGCGTAATACTAAGGGCAGAGGGAACAAATTTCCACATGAAGCGAACCGCCTATTTTATCTCCGACGGCACCGGCATTACCGCCGAAACGCTGGGCAACAGTCTGTTGGCTCAGTTTGAAGCCATTGAATTTGAACGCATCACCCTGCCGTATATCGATTCAATCGAGAAGGCTGAGAAAGCCGTAGCCAAGATTAACCTGGCAGCGGAAAACAGCGGCGCTCCGGCCATTGTGTTCGACACCATTGTCGATAAAAAAATACGCACTATTATCGACTCAGCCAACGCCCTGAAGATCGATATTTTTGCCGCCTTCCTCGCACCACTGGAAGCGGAACTGCAGGTTGAATCGTCCTATAGTGTGGGTAAATCCCACTCGCCCACAACCAGCACCAGCTATCTGGCACGCATCGATGCGGTAAACTTTGCCCTGGATAACGACGACGGCGCCCGCACCCGCCAATATGCCGAAGCCGACATTATTCTGGTGGGCGTATCCCGCTCCGGAAAAACGCCAACCTGCCTGTATCTGGCGATGCAGTTTGGCATTAAAGCGGCAAACTATCCGCTGACCGAAGAAGATATGGCCGACCTGAAATTGCCCAACAGCCTGGAACAACACCGCCACAAACTGTTTGGCCTGACCATCGACCCGGACCGGCTGGCCGCCATCCGCAATGAACGCCGCGCCAACAGCCGTTACGCGTCACTTAAGCAGTGCTATCACGAAATTGATGAAGTTGAGATGCTGTATCAGCGCGAGCAGATTCCGTTCCTGAGCACCACCGACCGTTCAATCGAGGAAATTTCGACCCGCATCATGGCCGAAACAGGTCTGCAGCGTCGCCTGCAGAGCTAAGCAAAATATGCGTCGTCAGCCCCGCTGGCGACGCTCATTCATCACTTTGGCAATGGTGCGCGGCTTGGTAAACACCAGGCTGTGATCAGCGTTATCCACCACATGGCATTGCCAGTCGGCACTTTGCTCTGCCAGCAAACGATGACGGCCAAGCATGGTCGCATGGCTCAATCCACCGACAAAACTGATGCCCGGCCAGGGTGCGATCCAGCCCGCGTAAGTTGCGCAGTCGTCCAGCAACATCTGACTGACCGCACGCAATGCCTGAGCAAAGCCCTGAGCATTTTCCTGTAAGCGCGCAATCGTCAGCCGGTCAACTTTGTCATTTCGCGCACGCTGCGGAGATACCGAATTCAGGAAAGTGAAATAAGCATCCACATCCTGCGGATTCTGCTCAACCCGGTCGGCAACGGTCAGATAATCATCCGCTTTCTGCCGTATTTTGCCGCAGTCAGCCGAAAACAGCATCGCCGGCTCCAGCAAAAAACATAAGCCCCGCGAACCATATTGCTGCAAATAACGCACCGCAACCATGCCGCCAAAGGAATAGCCGGCGATATCAAATTCCGTCCAGTCGAGCGCTTCACACAATTCGCGGATCTGAAGTACATAGTCACTCAGACGCGGCGGGGTATCCGCGAGAAACCGGGAACGCCCCATACCGGCAAAGTCCGGTATTAGAATCTCATCCCACTCATGGAGGTAATTCGCCACATAGGTCCAGGTCACTTCGCCCGGCACACCGGCGCCGTGAAGTAACAATAAACGGCGTGGCGCAGAAGTTTCGCGTAAAGACGGGTACTGAAGCAGGAGCGCATGTTGCTCGCAGCCTGAAGTACGGCAATTAATCTGATGTTTTTCCATGCATCCATTCTACCTGCAGCGAAGCGGAAGCTGGCACGGATTCAGGAAAATAAATAATGAATGCAGAAACCTCAGTATCAAGAATACTGACCAGACTTTCCCGGTAAGCCTCAGAACGCCAGGTAGACAGATAACTTTGAGTAATCAGCTGCGGAATAAAATACAACGGCTGGAGCTGCTTATTCAATGCGATAAGCGCAACCGTAGCAGCTCCCTTCTCTGGCTCATCGGTTCCACGCAAATACAGATTCAGCGCGCGGCGTGCGGCACCATTACTGCCTGTCAGGCGAAAATACCATGCAGGCTTATCGCCTGAGCGGGTTTTGAAAGGAACCGACATTTGTGGCTGTGAAAAAACAACCGAATCATATTCCGGAATCGTTTCTTTAAACAGATGAGCATATTGTGCACAGCAACCGGCATCCCTTATCTCAGCTGCTACACGCAGTGGCGGCAGCAGTGAATGATCCGCCGCCTGCAACTGAGTAAGCTCCTCAACCTCGATATTAACCTGAGGAATTTCCTGACTTTGCAGACGCCCCTGCGCATCAATCCAGGTATAAAAAGGAGGATTATCGGCGTTATCTTTTGCCAGTTTTTCCTGAAATTCTTCTTCCGTCAAAAAATCACTTTCCTGCGCATTACTTGCCTGCGGAAGATCTTCAGACTTTTCAGAAGGAGGTTTGATGCTGTTATGGATGCGCCCCTGCTCATCCACCCAGGTGAAATACTCCTGCTCAGCCCCGGCAGGAAATGCCAGAGCCAAGCAGAGCAGAATCAGAATTTGGTACGGAAGCTGATACCTGCTGCACCGATGGTCAGCTTGGTGTCTACATCCAGACCCGGATAAGGGTTGGTTACGGTACATGTCAGACAGTTACGGTTAATGGCATCACTTGAATTAGGGTATTCGCCGGTAGACTCAGCATTCTGAGGATCGGCGAGAATGGTTTCTTTAGACTGCATGAAACTCAGTGACAAATCCACTACCGTATCCAGATCCCACTGATACCCCATACCCACACTGTACAGCTTGGCAAAACCCAGCGGTGCCTGAATACTGCGCGAATCATCCGGAATTGAGCTTTTACGCGGCTCATAACCCAAACGCAGTTTGATACGTGAGTTCAGGTCGTACTGCATACCAAAGCCAAAACTCCAGACGCTTTTATAGTTCAGCGGTTGACGCAAGGACGTATCCGTTACCAGTGTTGGCGCCAGAGTTTTAGCCGTGCTAAGGAAACTTACCTGACGATCAAACTCAAATTCCAGAGCATCCCATTTATCGTAGTCGGTCCAGCCCGCATCCATGTTTAATTGGAAATCATCCAGGAAGCGTAATTTAACACCGGTCTGAAAATGCTGCGGATAAGTCAGCTCAGTGGAAACATGGCCACTTTCTTTTTTGACACCAGTCGGTAGCGAGAAAATAGCTCCGCCAATGGCACCAATAATCGAAGAGCGGAAGGTACGGAAGAATCCGGAAAATTCATCGGTATACTCCAGATCATAAGTACCTTTCAGACGAGATACTGCCTCGCTCTGATAACCCACACCAAAGGCAAACCAATCTGCCGGTTCCCACAGAAAGCCAAGATTAAAAGATGGTGACAGGCTTTCTTCAGTAATAATCTTCAGTGTGCCCACGTCTTCATAAGGACCCACCTTACCACCACAAAGTGTAATCAATGGTGCCAGAGGATCATTACCGGTTGGCTCACCTGTTGCTTCATCAAAACAACCAAAGGCATTCTGTAGCTGCTCAAGCACACCAATCAAAACACTCGGCGCGCGAATATCCTGCACAACCGCAACCGCCTGATGGGAAAACAGAAAGCTGGCACCCACCGAGAATTCGTCGGTTACTTTATAACCGAACGATGGCGATAAATAAGTAAATCGCTGCAGTGCAACCTGCTTGGCCTGGTAGCGCCCGGGATCATTATCGTCCTTGGCAAAACCTGCCGCCATTGGCGCATACACAGCGTTGGCAAAGGTGAATTTTGAACCCGGTGGCTGAATAGACACGCCACCGGTTGGCAATGTGAGCACCGGCAGAGTCATCGGCATAAGGCCAATACCTGGAATATAGGCTGCCGCTGTTGCCTGACTTTCAGCACGACCATCACTACCCAGAATAGGGTCTTTGCTGATATCCAGAAGCCCCGCCTGATCGGCATCATAATCGTCGGGCAGACTGAAGGTCGCCTCAGACGACAACAGGATGTTCATCAGCTGAACCTGGATCTGCCGTCCTTCAAGCTTAGTCAGACCCGCCGGATTAAAATGAATATCCATAATTCCGACCGGGTCTGCTGTAACAGCATTACCCAGCGACATGGCTTTGGTATCCAGAAACAGGTTTTGAGCCAACTGTGCGCTGGCCAATCCTGGCACCAGAAAAATAAATAGGAAAAGAATGCGCATAATGCTTCGCCGAAACCCTGTTATTTTTATCGTTATAGAAGCCATAGGCTATTAGCTACCAGACGAAGGTTTCACACCCTCAATGTCGATCGGTAACGATAATCCAAGGATGATATCGGGAGATAACTCGGTCATACCAAAACCAACGTTAATATTGGCAATGGTTTTAGGTGAAACACGAACACCCAACGCAAAGTTCATAATGCCACTCATCTGGCTGCCAGCAATGGAGCTCTGGGTTTCACCCGTAGCCGGTGTGTACAGCTGGAAACGGGTGCGATCATTAAAAGAGCCCTGAAATGAGGCGCTTAATGACACATCGTACGACAGTGAATAAGCAAACCCCATGGAGAACGACAAGCTGTTGCCAGGATGTACTTCTTCCAGAATCGAGCTGCCACGCACCTGATTCAGACCTTTTTCCGGCATGTTATAACCGTAGCTACCCGATCCGAACAGCACAACCGGATCGAGCACTTTGGATACACTCAAACCACCACTCAGACTATAAGTCCCCGAACCACTGGACAAGTTTCTATTCAGATCAATTTCATAGGGGCTATCACCGGTTTTCAGCTTCAGCGAACCAAAAACTGTCTGACTCATCTGTCCAGGAACATATTCGTAAGGCTGCCAGCGTACCGAGCCGCTGATATCACCCAGTGCGTAAGCGGTCAGTTCATCTTCGGTTTCAAATTTGGCAACCAGAGGCAGGCGGGCACTCAGCGTCAGGTTATTGAACAAACCATAATCAAAGGTAAAGGCGTTGGTAAAAGTATGACTTGCTACTGGTGATACATCCGCATTGCGGATCGACGACGACCCTGTCGGCTGACCCTCCGAATCCAGATTGGGTTCAATAACCAGATCAATACGCTGATCACCATAGTAGCTGTAATCGAAGTTATAATTCAGTGCCACGCCCCCCCGTTTCAGCAGAGAATAATTTTTCTCTGCCGCCTCAAACACTTCTTCCAGTGCTTTTTCGGTGTCAGCATCGCTATCCTGTTTGGTCAACGCCTCACGGGCTTTTGACAAATCCTGAGCCTGGTCAGCGTGAACATTAGCCCCCCATGCAAGCAGCAGCGGTAGCGAGATCAGCGTGGTTCGAATAAACATGAATTTTCCTTAAATCCCGTATCGTTATTATTTTCTTCTGAAGCGCAGTTCTTTAACCAGGCTTTCATTAGGATCATTGGTGACTCTGACATTGAACTCATCCGAATTCACACCGTCAGCTGCATAGTCCAAATCGATTGTATAGAGCACATTGCCGTCTTCATCACGCATGGCCACATCCGGATCATTTTCATTGTCCTTAGGAAGCAGTCGAGGAACAAACGAGGACTTAGCATTATTACTCAGAGAGGCAATTTGATTACTGATGGCATCTTCATATTTCATAGCCATCAGCGGAAATTCCTTATAGCTGTTTTCCGCGATAATAAAATCAGAAACATAGCGCATATCTTCTTCGCGCAACTCCAGCCCACTGGCCGGTTTGTGACCGTTAGGGAAAACAATAAACAATACGTTATTATCCCAGACTTCAAGAAAACGACTCAGTGTAAAACTGATATTGCCTAACGCGGGATCAGCCAAGTACACACGGTTTTCATAGACGGCACGAATAACCACGAAGTGCTTGAAGCCAGCATATTCGATCGGCGCAATCGCCGGGTGATCCAACTCCAGTAAATCTTTGGCCTCAGCCTTGAACCCACCAGATGGATGCCCAAGCGCGGTAACCAGACGCTTCATATCCAGCAGTGAAAAACCACGACGTTGAACAATGCGTTCAGTCTCGCCAAAACGCAGCAGGCCTTCCATCACCTGACGCTCCTGAAAGTTACGTCCTAAATAAAAGTCGAGCAATGTGGTCAGTGCAGCAGAGCCGCAGGAATAGTCATACGCCTGGCGCACAACGTTATTGAATTTTTTAACGGACAGAGGCTCAACATTTACCAGCTGATCATACTGATAAGGCTCGTTCACGGCCACGCGAACAAAGGCATCACCCTGCTGGCGGTCGTTCACAATAGCCAGCTCATGAACCATGGCGAAGCCAATAATGGAACCTAGGAGAATGATAAACACAGATGATGGCCTGAGGCCCCTCCGACTTATTACTTGTTATTGTTATGGTGAGTCGAAGCTCATGTTACATAAAATCACACAAACGACCAACACAAAAAGTGTCAATTTCGTTTCTTTTCCGGCCTTTTCGAACCGTTGAAACAGAAAAAACCCGCCTTAGCGGGTTTTTTTTCTGGGGAGATCTTTTTTAATGGCCATAAATACGCTGAGTCATTCCACTCAGGTCAATATCCCTCACCTTAACCCCACCCAGAGAGGCCCCACCAACCTCCACAGCCGCAACATCAAGAACCCCATCAAAGCGACCAATATTAATATAAACGCCACCACCACTAGCCGCATCACCACCCTTAGCCCAGATAGTCTGCTCAATAACAGCCTTACTACCAACGCCTGCCGCGCCATACAATTTAAGACCACGAACCTTCACTGCAGCACCATTGGCCAGATTGCCTGCCAGATCAGCAGCATCAACAACAGCACCCGCATCAACAACACCCTGCTGAGCACCAGTCACAACATTTCCAGCAAGAATGGCATCGGCCGCTGCCGAATCAACAGCTGCGGCATCTGCAGAATAGGCTGATGAAGCAATATCAATAACCGCATTACCCGAATCACGAATTTCCTGAACCGATCCGTCAGCAGCAAAAGATACCGAAAAACCATCAGCCACAACGGCATTTTGCAAGGTCGTCTGAGTCGAGCCAAGAAGAGTCTGCGCACTCCCCAGATTCGTTTGAGCGGTAGCAAGCTGATCCTGAGCCTGAGTCAAATCCGACTGTGCCGCGGCAGAAAACTGACCAAGATTCTGACCACTCAAATTAATACCCACACGATCAGCCGCCTGCTGTGCGGTATAACCAAAGAGGCCCATATCAAAACCGGTGATTTCAAGTGAGCCAGACGAACGAATAGCGACAGACCCGGAGCGTGCCGCCACAGGCAGGTCCGCAATCAATGCAGCATTACCTGCAGCCTCAGCCATATTAACAACCGTGGTACTTCCGGCACCCAGATCAACCGTCATCGAGATATCATTGACCAGCTCAGCCGTTTCACCAGCAACACTCTTCAGCGCAACAGCACTGTACTTTCCATCAGTGTCAACCGCGCTATCACCAACCAAGAGCTGAATACCAGAAACTTCACCATGAGCAATGATTAAATTACCATTCGAGTCCACATCGATAGTTTGCGTCAGGTTATTTACATCACTGATCTGAATATGTTGCAGAACAACAGCCCCTTCATCCCTGTATTCCACTTCGCCAACCGAAACACCTGAAGAGTCGATATCAATTTCAATAGTGACACCAGCCTGCCCGGCAATACCAGACATCTGCTGATCACTCAATTCCTGCATTGCAGCGGCATAAACATGAAAAGAAGAACATAAAGATACAACCGCGAGGGCTAATTTATTTCTGAGCATCCCTACTTCCATTTATTGTTAAATTTATAACGCAGATATTAAAAAAATAAATTTACAAAAGAAAGACAAAACAATATTAGAGCAAAAAAAACCCGCCGAAGCGGGTTTCTTTTTTTACGACAAACCAAGCAAAACTTAGTTGTGACCGTAGATACGCTGGGTCATACCAGCCAGGTTAATATCGGAAACTTTAACAGAACCGATTGAAGCACCACCCATGCTGATTCCGGCGATATCCAGAGTACCAGCAATCTGGCCCATCTGAATATAAACACCACCACCCTGAGAAGCATCACCACCTTTAGCCCAGATGGTTTGCTCGATAGTAGCTGCAGTACCAACACCACCAGTACCGTAGAACTTCAGACCAGAAATCTGAACTGCCGAGCCATTTGCCAATGCGTCAGCTGTAGTTTGCTCAGCACCATCAATAACACCGTTACCGTTACCACCGTAAGCAGCAGCATCAGCCCGAGTCTCTGCCTGCTGCACGGTATAACCAAATGCACCGACATTCATATCGGTAATTTCAAGAGAAGTATTCGCCAGAATAGCAACTGAGCCAGTAGCCGCATCACCAGTAATACCCAGCGCAGCAGCATTGCCAGCAGCTGCCAAGTTGGCGATTGTGGTGGTAGAAGCACCCAGATTCAGAGTCATATCCAGATTATTAACCAGCTCGGTGGTCTCACCTGCAGTGCTACGCAGAGCTACCGCACTGTACTGACCAGTAGTGTCAGCAGCAGTATCACCCAACGCGATTTGCATACCAGTAACACCAGACATACCCAGCAGCAGGTTACCGCTAGCATCAACATCGATAGTCTGAGTCAGGTTGGTTACATTGTTTACAGTCAGGTTTTGCAGGGATACAGAACCTTCATCGGTGTATTCAATTTCACCAACAGAGATACCTGAACCACCGATTTCAATTTCAATTGTCACACCAGCCTGACCGGTGGTTGCAGACATAGTAGCGTCATCCAGAGCAACCATTTCTGCCTGAGCAGAGATTGATGCTGCTGCGATAGCCGCGGCGAGAGAAGCTTTCTTAAGGAATTTCATGTGCACACTCCTGATTATTTTTCTTAGGTTTCCGGGCATTTTCCGTGCCCTATCACCGATCCCATACCGTCAGGCCGTTACAGCCCCACCCGGTACAATCTCTGTGAATTTTTTAAAATTGGTTTCTGATTACAGTTTTCTTTATTCTTATTTCTGTTCAGGCAATTCGTAACTGCCCGGAGAATTGTTGAACAATCTATTATGGGGGTTTGGTGTTGTCCACCACTTTTTTACAATTAATTACACGCACTAACCCAACTCCCCATTACGACACTGGTACTTTCTGCTAAGAACCCCTTAATATCCTTTATAATTCAATAACTTAAACTTAAATGCACCTTAAAAAACTGGCCTGAAATGATACACAAAAAACTACCCTTCTCTGCCCTGGAAGCCCTCCTGTCAGGCCACTTATTGGATAATCCAATACTGATGTTTTCCGGCAAATCCCGGGGCAGTCATCAATCAAATGTGTCGCAAAACGCCCAATCCAGCAATTCAGAGGAGAGCACAGCGGTACTTACCTGCCTTCCTGACAAGTCACTGACAGCCAGCAACAAGCAGGATCTCCAGCAGATACGCAAAGCCATTCGGGAACACTCAGCAAGCAACCGCAACCGGCCACACTCCTCGCCAGTAACAGCGCCTTTTTGTAGCGGCTGGGCGGGCTACCTAAGCTACGAGGCCGGCAGGGTTCTGCAGGGGCTGCCTGCATCGCAATTAACTACCCCGCTTGCAGAGTTTTTTCACTACCCCTTGAGTATTTATCTGGATTTTGCTGAAAACAGCTGCAATCTGCAGAATCCACACAATCTGCCCGACACAGTCACGATTCCTTTTATCAATCACATTCAGGCAGCCATACAGAAGCTCAGAAAAACAGATAACCCATCATCCCCACAGCAGCAATGGCAGGGCGGCTGGAGCAAGGAGCAATATCAGCAGGCCTTCGGCGCTACGCGTAATTATCTGGTAGCCGGTGATTGCTATCAGGTTAACCTGGCAATGCCTTTTCATTGCCAGGCAGACCTTACCAACCACAACCCGGCATCACTGCTGCAAACCTTCAACGCACCCTTTTCGGCGTATCTGAAAACACCGGCACAGACACTGTTCAGCGTCAGCCCGGAGCGCTTTATCCGCATTGATGGTGACCGTATCGAAACCAAGCCAATCAAGGGCACCATTGCAAGGGGTGAAACGGCCGAAGCCGACGAACACAATCGTCAGTGGCTGGCCAACAGCCCCAAGAACCGTGCCGAGAATCTGATGATTGTGGATTTGCTGCGCAACGATCTGAGCCGCAGCGCCGAACCCTTCTCAGTCAAAGTGACCAAGCTGTTTGATATTGAGAGCCACGCCAATGTGCATCATATGGTCAGCACCATCGTAGCAACCAGACGCCCCGACCAGCACGCAGTGGATGTGATCTTTGACGCCCTGCCCGGCGGTTCAATCACGGGCGCACCCAAGCGCCGGGCCATGGAGGTTATTGATGAGCTGGAACACGAATCACGCGGAGCTTATTGCGGCGTTCTGGGCTACTTCGATGATGCCGGCCATGCTGACTTCAACATTCTTATCCGCACCATCGCTGCAACTACAAACGGAGCCGTCTGCTGGGGCGGTGGTGGCATCGTGATGGATTCCACCTGGGAAGATGAATGGCAGGAGATTCACAGCAAAGTAGGCCGTATTCTGAACACGCCGCTCTGAGCCTTTACCTGCCCCCTTTTCCACCCCCTCCAGACATCAGATACCCTCCAGAAACAACAATGCCGGCAACTGCCGGCATTGTTGTTTTTACTGCTTTTGAGCGTTTTATGCTCAGAGAGTCAGATCGCGATTACTGGCTTTGATGAATTCCTTCTTCAGGTCTTCATAGGTGTGTACGGCCGGAAATTGCGGGAATTCATCAATCACATTCTGTGGCGCATGGAACAGGATGCCTGCATCGGCTTCCGCCAGCATAGTAGTGTCGTTGTATGAGTCACCAGCCGCGATGGTACGGTAGTAAATAGTCTGCAGCGCACGGATTGACTGGCGCTTAGGATCAGCCTGACGCAGTTTGTAATCAACCACACGGCCGCTTTCGTCGGTGATCAGACGGTGGCAAAACAGAGTCGGAAAACCCAGCTGGCGCATCAGCGGCTGAGAGAATTCATAGAAGGTATCCGACAGGATAATCACCTGAAAGCGCTCACGCAGCCAGTTAACAAACTCCACCGCACCCTCAAGCGGCTTCAGAGTGGCAATCACCTCCTGAATATCCTGAATCTTCAGGTTATGCTCATCCAGAATGCGCAGGCGCTGTTTCATCAGCACGTCATAGTCGGGGATATCGCGCGTCGTTGCCTTCAGCTCTTCGATACCGGTTTTTTGGGCAAACTCAATCCAGATTTCCGGAACCAGTACACCCTCAAGGTCAAGACACGCGATTTCCATGAATACTCCACAATTAGACAGAAGACTGTTATTCGGCGCGTACTCTAGCCATATGCACCCCGATTGACAACATCCCTGCAGATACACACCATAATAGCGGCATAATAATATTCTTTTTTATTATTATTTGAGCTAAAAATGCCATGCTAATCTCCACTACAAAGAATGCACGGCGTCTGCCCTGGTGCCATCAGCGCAAGCCAACAGAAAACGCCGGCCCACAGCAACCGATTAGGCCAGAACCATGACCCAGGATTTTACCGCTCTCAATGAGCAATTTGCCGACAAGCGCCCGAAAGATCTGATCCGCCACGCCATCGAAAATCACGATGCAATCGCAGTATCCTTCAGCGGTGCCGAAGACGTTGTACTGATCGATATGGCCGTAAAAATTAAGCCTGATGTCGAAATTTTCACTCTGGATACCGGCCGCCTGCACCCTGAAACCTACGAATTTATCGAAGCGGTACGCAAACACTACAACATCAGCATCGACGTGCGTACGCCAGAGCAAGCTGCATTGCAGAACTTCGTGCGCGAAAAGGGTCTGTTCAGTTTCTACGAAGATGGCCATCAGGAATGCTGCGGCGTACGTAAGATCGCTCCCCTGAAAGCCAAGCTGGCGACACTTGACGCCTGGATCACCGGCCAGCGCCGTGATCAGAGCCCCGGCACGCGCAGCGATGTGCAACTGGTCGAAGCCGATGGTGCTTTTCAGGGGCGCAACGGTGAGCTGACCAAGTACAACCCACTGGCTCTGTGGAGCTCAGCCCAGGTGTGGGAATACATCAAAGTATTCGACGTGCCTTACAACAAGCTGCACGCACAGGGTTTTGTCAGCATCGGCTGCCAGCCTTGCACCCGCCCAACCCTGCCCAACCAGCACGAACGTGAAGGCCGCTGGTGGTGGGAAGGCGCCGGCCACAAAGAATGTGGCCTGCACGCCGGTAATATCATCAGCAAGGGCTGATGCCAGACAACAAAAAAGCCGCTCACTGAGCGGCTTTTTTGTGACAGGAATAAATCATCAATGCTCCGGCAAAGTCACTCCGGCAAACAGTTCATCAATTTCCTGCTTGTTATGACACTGTGCAGCCCGCTCAACCAGATCGCGGGTAAGATGCGGCGCAAAGGCGGCAATAAAATCGAACATATAGCCGCGCAGGAAGGTTCCTTTACGGAAGCCAATTTTGGTCACGCTGGACGCAAATAAGTGGCTGGCATCCAGTGCCACCAGATCATCATCCAGTTCTTTATCGAGCGCCATACTGGCAACAATACCCACACCGACACCAAGACGCACATAGGTCTTGATAACGTCGGAATCGGCCGCAGTAAAGGCAATGCGTGGCGTCAGGCCGCGGCTCTTAAAGGCATCATCCAGCTTGGAACGGCCGGTAAAGCCGAAGACATAGGTCACCAATGGATAAGCCGCCACCTGCTCCAGCGTCGGCCTTGGGTGCTGCGCCAGCGGATGCGTGCGTGGCACCAGAATACTGCGGTTCCAGCGATAGCACGGCATCATAATCAGATCGCCGAACAGCTCCATCGCTTCGGTGGCAATAGCAAAATCGGTCGTGCCGTTGGCGGCCATTTCTGCAATCTGCATCGGCGTCCCCTGATGCATGTGCAGGGAAACATCCGGATACTGCTGCATAAACTTCTCGATTACGCCAGGCAGCGCATAACGTGCCTGAGTATGCGTCGTCGCAATGGACAGACTGCCCTTGGCTTCATCGCTGAACTCCTGCGCAACCTGTTTAATGCTTTCAACTTTGCGCAAAATTTCGCCAGCCACCTGCAAAATGGCCTCGCCAGCAGGAGTGATGCGGGTAAGGTGCTTGCCGCTGCGGGCAAAAATCTCAACCCCCAGCTCATCCTCCAGCAGACGGATCTGCTTACTGATGCCCGGCTGCGAGGTATACAGCACCTGGGCTGTTGCCGACACGTTGAGGTCGTGATGCGCTACCTCCCAGATGTATCGCAATTGCTGCAATTTCATAATTCCTCCCTGCCAAACCTCAGTATTTGTTATAAAAATATAAACAAATATTCTTTTCCAGAATAGATGCCACCCTCTACATTAGCATCAATCGCCTCTCTTAGAGCCTCCTGTACTACTTTAGACCATATTTCATGGATATTTTGTTATATATAGCAGCTGGCGCTGGCGTTGGCTTGATTGTTGGCATGACAGGCATTGGCGGTGGCGCTCTGATGACCCCGCTTTTGTTGCTGTTTGGCTTCCCGCCGCAGGTCGCCGTAGGTACCGATCTGATGTATGCCGGCATTACCAAAGCAGGAGGCGCATGGAGCCACCACAGACAGAGTCATGTCCGCTGGGCCTTAGTAAAACTGTTGGCACTGGGCAGCATTCCCAGTGCGCTCCTGACCGGCCTGCTGCTTGAATATCTGTTCCAACACCCGGAAAACTACGCCCACCTGCTGCGCAATGCCCTTGGCATCATGCTGCTGCTCACGGCGGTGGTCATACTGCTGCGCAAACAGATCCAGCAATGGGCCAGCAGAGCCAGCTCACGCAACTGGGCCAGATGGCGACCTCAGGCTACTTTTGTTATGGGTGTTTTTCTCGGCGTATTCGTTACGCTATCGTCGGTTGGCGCAGGCGCCATTGGCACCGCCATTCTGATGCTGCTTTATCCTGCATTGCGTTCAACCCACATTGTCGGCACCGACATTGCTCACGCGGTGCCGCTGACACTGTGTGCCGGCTTTATCCATATGTATCTGGGTAATGTTGATTTCGCCCTGCTCGGCGCGCTGTTAATCGGCTCTCTTCCAGCCATCCATGTTGGCAGCCACCTGAGCCGAAAAATGCCGGATGAACTGTTAAAGCCCATACTTGCCAGCCTGTTGCTGATGCTGGGAGCCAAATACGCATTCTTCTGATTCCTGCCCAGGTGCGTACCGGAAATGTTCACCCTCTTGTTTTTCACCTGACATTTCCTTAATTCCGCCAACACCCGGAGAAATCCGGTCTAGGCTTACAGAAAAATACGGAGGGATATCTGTGAGCACATCGGAAAAACTGTCATTGGAACAAGTTGCGGAAATTCTTGAACTCAAACCCGTCACGGTAAAACGCTATGCCCGCGAGGGTCTGCTTGACGGCGAAGAGACCCAGGGCACCTGGGTATTCGAAGCCGAAAAAGTAATGAAATTTAAAGAACTGCAAAGCAAGCTGCGCTGATCCCGGCAGCAACTTAAGCAAACAAATCCGCTGTATTTCCTGCAGCGGAATTGCCTCCGGCCCCCTCTCCCGGCCAATCAACCATAGTACCCTGCCAGAACTTAACCAGATAACGTGCGAACTCCGGACAATCATGATTCCCGGCGGTATGCACAAAGAAATATGGCGACCGGCCTTCGCGCAGCCATTGCTGAATTTTAGTTTGCCACTGTTGCAGATACAGCAGATTCTGCTGCCAGTCTGAATGGCCGATAAAACGGACAACGGGATTCTGTGCCGTTGCCAGAGGATGCACCGGCAGGCGCGGCTTTTTACTTTGCGCATGAATAACCGCGTCTGTTATCGAGCCATCCCGGAACAAACCACGGCTGTCAAAGACAACCCGATTAACCGCCAGCCGCTTTAACTCCTGCAACAACGTCACTTCATGCTGATCTTTGAGGAAAAATCCCGGATGGCGACACTCAACCGCCAGCGGCAGCTTTACCAGCCGTTGTAGTATTTCCAGCGCGGAAAATAGCTCTGCACTGCGCTGAGGTGTAAAACTGGCCGGCAATTGCAGTAACAGCACACCAATACGCTCACGCAGCGGAGTAATAAAATCCGCCAGCAACGGACCTTCTTTTAGCAGCTGGCGGGGAATATCGTCTGCGTGACTGATACTTTTCGGCACTTTAAAACAAAAGCGGAAATGTTCAGGAACCTGCCGCGCCCAGCGCTCTGCCCGATCAGCAGATGGCAGCCCATAAAAGGTGGTATTGCCTTCCACTGAGCTGAATACCTGCGAATAACTGCTCAGCGCGTCTGCGGCACCACAATGGGTATTCAGCAGCCTTCCTTTCCAGTCCGGCATAAACCACATAGGCAGGCCCAGATACAATTGCGCAGAATTGCGTGCATCTGTCAGCGGGAATGGATGTGCAAGCGGGTTATCATTTGTCATAATCGGGCATCATTGTAACAGAATTACATTCGCCCACATTCGCCCACATTCGCCCACAATCAGGAAGCAGAATGACTGACAATCGCGTAGAAGATCTCAATATTGAGTCGATTGTTCCGCTGATCACCCCGGAACAACTTAAAACCGACATGCCCAGCAGCGAAGCCGCTGTTGCCAGCGTACAGCAAGGCCGCCAGGTCGTGCGCGATATTCTGGACCGTAAAGACCACCGCATTTTTATCGTCGTTGGTCCCTGCTCCATCCATGACGTAGAAGCCGCCAAAGAATATGCAGCACGCCTGCGCGATCTGGCCGAAGAAGTCAGCGACACCCTGTATCTGGTAATGCGCGTTTACTTTGAAAAGCCGCGTACCACCGTCGGCTGGAAGGGTCTGATCAACGATCCGTACATGAACGATACGTTCAAGATTCAGGACGGTTTGCACATTGCCCGCCGCCTGCTGATTGATCTCGCCGAGTTCGGCCTGCCACTGTCTACCGAAGCTCTGGACCCGATTTCTCCGCAATATCTGCAGGATCTGATCACTTGGTCAGCCATCGGTGCGCGCACCACCGAATCCCAGACTCACCGTGAAATGGCCTCTGGCCTGTCTTCTGCTGTTGGCTTTAAAAACGGCACTGACGGCAGCCTGACCGTTGCAACCAATGCCCTGATGTCGGTTGCCAACCCGCACCGCTTCCTGGGTATTGATCAGGGCGGTAAAGTATCCATCGTATCGACCAAGGGTAACCCGTACGGTCACGTGGTTTTACGTGGTGGCGGCGGCAAGCCGAACTACGACTCAGTGAATATTTCCCTGGCCGAACAGGCGCTGGCGAAATCCGATCTGGCGCAGAACATCATGGTTGACTGCAGCCATGAAAACTCCAATAAAAACCCGGCGTTACAGCCTCTGGTTATGGATAATGTCACCAACCAGATTCTGGAAGGCAACAAATCCATTATCGGCCTGATGGTGGAATCCAATCTGAAACATGGCCGCCAGAACATCCCGGCCAATCTCGACGATCTGGAATACGGTTTGTCAGTTACCGATGGCTGCATCAGCTGGGACGAAACAGCGGAAGCCATCCGCAGCATGCGCAATAAACTGAAAGACGTACTGCCAAAGCGTAACGCCTGATCAACATCCGGCGCGCATAAAAAAACCCGCTGATGCGGGTTTTTTTATGCTGACCAGGCGGAGAACATTACTTATCCCAATCGTCTCCCCAGTCTTCTTCATCATCGAAATCGTCAAAGTCATCTTCGAACTCATCCTGCACAACGCCATCGTTAATCAGATATTCGCGACGCTGCAGATAAAAGCTGCGGATAAAGGTATAACGATCGCCGGAGATCAGCCCCTCAGAGGCAATTAAGTCGGCACGCAGGTCAACCCCACGCACGGTATAAAGCCCAATCTCCTGTGCGTAGTTGTTGCCAATTCCGGTGTAGCCCAGATCACTCTGGTAGTCGATCAACAGGCCAGTACCATCACGCAAAGTGCTGGGCCCAAGGAACGGCAACATCAGATAAGGTCCGCTGCCCACACCCCAGTAGCCAAGCGTCTGACCAAAATCTTCGTCATGCTTTGGCAGGCCAATATGCGTAGCCACATCAAACACGCCAAAGAACCCAACAGTGCTGTTAATAAGAAAACGGGCTGTATCTGATAACGCCTGCCCCATTTTCAGCTGGCCAATATCATTAACGATAACCAGCACATCACCAAGGTTGGAGAAAAAATGCGTCACCGACTGATCGACAGGCTCGGGGGTTATGTACTGATACCCCTGTGCCAGAGGCTTGGCGATGTATTTATCCAGATTTTCATTAAACGCAAATACAGAGCGATTAAACCCTTCCCAGGGGTCTGGATCTGTCGTCTCTGCTGCCCAGCTTAATGAAGAAGCAAGGCATAAGGGGAGCAACCATGGTGCGCGCATCATGAATTCTCTACTGTAAATTTCGCATCATTAAAACAGCTCAGAACCGATAAAAACAGACCCACGCGCACCACGAACGCAACACGTACGGAACACTCTATTGCGCCCGGTAACGTTGCTCAATCCAGTAGTCCAGACTGAACCAGCGACCAGCCCCCTGAAAAAACAAAACCAGCAGCATCAGCAGATAGGTGACGCCCCATTCAATACCGTTATTGGACACCACAAAGCTGTAACGTCCATCCGCCGTCAGCCAGGCATAGTTGCCATATTCCTGCAATATTTCACGTGCCCGTTCAAGACGGGTTAATGCCTCTGCTGTCGCCGCCGTAGCTCCCGGAGAATTCAGGTCCGCAACCGCCTGCCAGCCATGATCCCAGTGCACGGTAAAAATGGCGACCAGCATGGTAATCATAAGGGGCACAGCAATGTAACGGGTGCCAAGCCCCAGCAGCAGCAAAACCGCACCGCCCACTTCAGCAGCCGTCGCCAGAAATGCCATCAGCCAGGGGAAAGGTAACCCCAATCCCCAATCGCTGTTACCAAACCATTCGACCACATTATCGAAGCCGGCCACTTTATTCATACCGGCTACCCAAAAAACAGCAGCCAGGTACAGGCGCAAAGCAAGAGGAGCCAAAAAATCGAAAGCACGGGTTGAATTTAACCGGTCGTGCTGGGCATCAAGAAAACTGACTAACGACATAACATATTCCTCAGATTAATTCGCTTCAGTTACGGCCTGAACACCGGTAATTAATCCCTGCCCGGCCCATTGCTGCAGAATAGCCATACCACCGGCAACTGCAGCTTCGCTGACACTCATTCCGGCCTGCTGCAGTAACGTGCAGACAGCGTCATAGCCACTGAGCGTTTGTTCTTTCAGCAGAGCCAGTAATTGCAGAGTAAAAGGGTTGGTTTCAATAAAGCGGACCTGATCATCCGGTGCACGATAAACGATCAGCGCCGTTGCTTTCGCTTCAGGGAATTTATTCTGTAACGATATTTCGTGTACCGGATACTGATAAAGAAAACCTTCAGCCACCGCCACTAAGGGAATGCCGGCTGCCAGATTCTGTTCAGTCAACTCACTCTTCAGTCCGGTAGTATCAGCAGCAACAGCGATATCAAGCGCAAGCTCCAGCCACTCATAATGGGCCAGCTCATAAAAATACTCAGGATCATCAGCGTCAGGCTGATAATGCGTTTCGAGATAAGTCAGGAATTCACGCGGAATTTCCAGAAAATAAGGACTCTGGGCGCGGTAACTGGCAAAAAAATCACGCGCTAAGGCCTGCCAGCGAGATTCGCCCAGCACTTCGGCACAGACCGGAAAGGTTGTGTCCAGAAAGCCTTTAACGTTATTAAAAAACAGTTCGCGATAAACTGACAGGCGGCGCTCATCGATACTCCCGGGCGCAGCTACCACCTCCGGATTGCGCAGATGAGCGGCAAATTCCCGCTGCAGTTTAAGGTGTTCATTATGCTCAGCGACTGACACGAACACCTCCGCTGATCAGAGAACCATTTTTTACAGTGCGCTCAGCCTCGTCCTGATACTGGCGGATAATATCAAGCTCAGCCACTAATTCAGCCACCTCCGGGAAGTTAAAATCCCGTTCCAGCAGCGTAGGCAGCACACCATGACACTGATAAGCATGCTGCAACAATTGCCAGACATCGGCTTTAACCGCATTACCATGGGTATCGACCAACAGGTCATCGGCCTCATCGTAATGACCGGCAATATGCAGATAGCGGATACGTTCTGATGGCATGGCGCGGATATAAGCCAACGCATCCTGACCATGGTTAATACTGTTCACATAGACATTATTAACATCCAGCAGCAGGTCGCAGTCGGCCTTTTCCAGTACTGCGCAGACAAAATCCTGCTCCGACATTTCTTTACCGGGTTCGGCATAGGTTGACACATTTTCGATAATCAGACGCTGCCCGAGAATATCCTGCACCCGCATAATGCGCTCAGCGACATAATTAACGGCAGTTTCGGTCATTGGAATAGGCATCAGATCATATAAATGACCATCATCACTGCAATAGCTCAGGTGCTCGCTGTAGGCCTTAATGCCATGTTCCTGCATAAAGCTTCTGACCGAGCGGACCAGTGCTTCATCGAGTGGTGCCGGGCCACCCAGAGATAAAGACAGACCATGACAAAGAAAATCATACCGTTCAGTAAACTGGCGTAACTGTTTGCCAAAACGGCCACCAATTCCGATCCAGTTTTCCGGCGCAATTTCCATAAAATCAATCGCCGAATCCGGCACGTCTGCCAGCGGGCCCATCAAAGCCCGCCGCAAACCCAACCCGGCTCCGGAAACGAAGTGGGAGGATGTTTTCATCGTTATTTATCTGCGCCGCATTTGCCTTCAGCTTTCGCTTTGCTGGCACCGCACTTGCCTTCGCCGCACTTGCCTTCAGCATTTGCTTTGGACTTTTCAGCACCACATTTGCCTTCGCCGCATTTGCCTTCAGATTTGGTTTTTTCGGCGCCGCACTTGCCTTCAGATTTTGTTTTTTCGGCGCCGCATTTACCTTCACCGCACTTGCCTTCATGGTTTGCAGCCAGCTTATAACCAGACTGTAACTCGGCGGATGCAAATGGGTTTTCAGCAGCAGAGGCTGCCGGCGCCTGAGCCAGCGCGGCAATAAAGGCGGTACCCAGTACAGCAGCAACGGGTTTCATTGTTTTCTTAGCCATGATGTAGTCCTGTTCATTGGTTATTAAGAGTCTGGCCCCGCGTCCGTAGAGCGGAGGCTGACACATTAGTGCCCGGAAAAGGTAATTAATTCAACCCTTTTGCAGTGCACCTAACCTTAGTCGCAGGGTATACCCGCTTCTTACAGAACAGACGAAAAAAAAATCAGATATCACGGATTTCCAGCCAACGCTTCTGCAGCCGTTTCATCGATACCGGCTCACGGGTACCCAGCGGCTGAGCAAACAACGACACCCGCCACTCCTCCAGCAGCCAGCCAAATTCCTGCAATTGCGGATGGTCATCGATGTCAACACGCGCCAGTAATTCCAGATAAGGGGTTGCCAGCGCCTCATACTCAATCATCGACTGCCGGTCACGCGGCAGATTGCCCTGCAGCTTATCGATGCGGTATTCCATTGCACGTAAATAACGGCTGTAGCATTGCAGCTGAACCCAGGGGGTGCGGCTCATAAAACCGGAAGCCAGAAGCCGCTGCAGATGAGCTTTTACATCACTGTAGGCCATTGCACGATCAAGACTGACTGCACCACCAATACGTTTCAGGATGGTATGGCGCAGCTGCAGCCACTCAATATATTGCGCCAGTAACCGTTCACCGTGGGCGATCAGCTCAGAGCGACGCTCCAGACGGGCTTTATATTCAGCCTCAGTGTAAGGCAGCGCCTCATCCAGAGGCACAAACACCTGAATAAACGCAGCCTCAAGCAGGTCATTGGCAATATCAGCCTGACTGCCCAGACCTTTTGCCAGCAACCAGCGGCTGGCCATGGTTTTCTGAATATGGGCTTTCAGCATCCGCTCCTGTTCAGGCAGAGCGTTGCGGATCAGGCGGCTGACGCCGGTGCGGTGTGCGCGGCGGGCGTCGTTAATATTGGCCTCAACCGTCAGTTCCAGCTGCTGGCCCTGCAAACGTAAACACGGAAAAGCGCGTACCGGTAAACCATTCACCTGTGTTTGGATAGTCTCCGGTAAATCGGCAAAATCCCACTGACTGATATCGCTGCGCTGATAATCCTGATGCGCCAGCGTCAGTACCTGCTGCTGACTGGCATCACTCAGCTGCGCTTTTAACGCTGCCAGATCGCGCCCCTGCGCCAGCAGCTTACCATCGGACATCACCCGGATATTCATGCGCAGATGCGGCGGTAACTCAACCTCCAGCAGCTGTGATAATTCCAGCGGCGGACGCTGGGTTTTATTAAGAAAATTCAGTAACTGAATATACAGACCACCCTGAGAGGCATCCGCCTGACGCAGAAATACTTCTACCGTATTCGGTACAGGTACAAAGTTTTTGCGCACGGCCTTGGGTAAACCTTTAATCAGCTGAGCGGCTTTTTCACCGATAAAGCCGGGCACCAGCCACTCCACCTGGGCATCCGGAACCTGTTGCAGCATAGCCACCGGCACACTCAGGCTGACGCCATCATTATCGGTTCCTGGTGCAAAGGTATAGCTGAGCGGAAAAGCCATGCCCTGCCATTCCAGCTCGCCGGGAAAATCCCTGGCACCAATGCCTGCGGCATCCGTGCTGAGTAACTGATCGCGGGTAAATTCGAGTGCTTTTTTCTCCGCCGCGGAGGCTTTTTCATACCAGCGCTCAAGGTGTCTGACCGACGGAATTTCCAGTGGTAAATGCCGGCGATAAAACTCGGCCTGCCAGGCATCGTCAATGACCAGATCACGGCGGCGGGATTTCTCTTCGTACTCAGTGACTTCTTTCAGCAGCGCAATATTTTTCCGGTAAAACGGCAGCTTGCTGCGCAACTGCTGCTCTACCAGGCCTTCCTGAATAAAGACTTCCCGGGCCTCCTGCGGATGCGTTAACGCATAATTAACCCGTTTGCGCGGATTAACGATCAATCCGTATAACGTACTTTGTTCAAAAGCGGTTACCTGCCCACGCTGGGCATTCCAGTGTGGTTCAAAATACTGATATTTCAGCAGCGGCTTGCCGACCTGCTCTATCCACTGCGGGTCTATGCGCGCCACCGTACGCGCATACAGCTTACTGGTTTCAACCAGTTCAGCGGTCATCATCCATTTCGGTTTTTTCTTGTATTGCCCCGACGCCGGAAAAATAAACAATTTACGGTTACGGGCGCCCAGATATTCCTGCCCTTCCGATTTAAAACCAATCTGGCTGAGCATACCGGCCAGCAAGGCTTTATGTACGGCTTCGTAACTAGCCGGTTCAGCGTTTTCTTTTAATTCCAGTTCTTTGCACAATACATGCAGCTGGCGATGGGTATCACGCCATTCACGCATGCGCATAAAAGACAGAAAATGTTTGCTGCACCATTTACGCAACTGCGCCTGCGAGGTTTCCTGACGCTGTTCTTCGTAGGCAAACCATAAATTCACCAGACTGAGAAAATCGGATTCTTCGTGCTGCCAGAGGCGGTGTTTTTCATCCGCAGCCTGTTGTTTTTCCGGCGGGCGCTCACGCGGGTCCTGCACGGTTAAAGCCGCTGCAATGATCAATACTTCGCGCAATGATTGCTGCTGCTTTGCTTCGAGCAACATCCGGCCAATGCGCGGATCGACCGGCAGGCGCGCCATCTGCCGGCCCAGCGTTGTCATATTCCCGTCTGCATCAACCGCTTCAAGTTCCTGCAGCAGATTAAAACCGTCTTTAATAAAGCGCTCGTCGGGGGCGTCAATAAAGGGGAAATCCTGCAGCCGGCCGAGTTTCAGATGCAGCATCTGCAAAATAACCGCGGCCAGATTCGTGCGCTGAATTTCCGGATCGGTAAATTCTGAGCGCGCAAGAAAATCGGCTGCTTCGTACAGACGGATACAGATACCTGGCGAAGTACGGCCACAACGACCAGCACGCTGATTGGCACTGGCCTGAGAAATAGCCTCAACCGGCAGCCGCTGTACTTTACTGCGGTAACTGTAGCGGCTGATGCGCGCCACGCCGGAATCAATCACATAACGGATGCCCGGCACCGTCAGCGAGGTTTCGGCCACGTTAGTGGCCAGCACCACCCGCCGGCCACCGTGAGGCTTAAAGATTTTCTGCTGATCGGCACCGCTTAAACGCGCATAGAGCGGCAGGATTTCGGTGGCCGGTAATTGTGCGCGGCGTAAAAATTCGGCGCACTCGCGGATTTCACGTTCGCCCGGCATAAAAATCAGTACATCACCATGCTGACCGGATTTTTTATCTTCTTCGCGCAGTTCTGCCAGTGCTTCAGCCACACCCTCAAACAAAGTGCGGTCATCCGCGTCCTCTTCATCACGTAATAAAGAACGGTATCGGACTTCAACCGGAAAAGTACGACCGGATACTTCAATCACCGGAGCGGCTTTACCACTGGCATCGGCAAAATGCTGAGCGAAACGGTCAACATCGATGGTGGCCGAGGTAATAATAATTTTCAGATCCGGGCGTTGCGGCAGCAGCTGCTTTAAATAGCCCAGCAAAAAATCAATATTCAGACTACGCTCATGCGCTTCGTCGATAATGATGGCGTCGTATTCATTAAGAAAACGGTCATGCTGGGTTTGCGCCAGCAAAATACCATCGGTCATCAGCTTTACCCGGCTGGCATCGACGCTCTGGTCGGTAAAGCGCACCTGATAACCGACCTGCTGACCAAGCTCGCAACCCAGTTCTTCAGCAATTCGCTGCGCAACCGCACGCGCAGCCAGACGCCGTGGCTGAGTGTGGGCAATCCGCCCCTGACGGCCAAAACCGGCTTCCAGGCAAATTTTAGGTAATTGCGTGGTTTTACCGGAACCGGTTTCACCGGCAACCACCACTACCTGATGGTCGCGCAGTGCCGCGAGAATTTCATCTCGCTTGCCGCTGACCGGCAGTTCTTCCGGATAGGCAATACGTAAAGGCTGAGCGCGCAACGCTACCGTCTGCTGGCTGCGCTGAATACGCTGCAGCAGTTTTTCCAGCTGCGCCTGAGTGGCAGCATCATCCGGCGAGCGCTTCTTTAACTGCTGCACACTGCGGCGCATGCCGTGCTGATCTTTCAGCAAACATTGGTCAATGGCTTTATGCAGGGCTGCCCAGTCGGCAGTAAAAGCGTCAGCGCTCACGGGAATCTCCATTATTGTTAACATGTGGATTCGGCCGAAAATCCGCCGGCTCCACCAATAAAAACGCCCCGTATCCGAAAATACAGGGCGTTTTTATTACGACCTAGACAACTCAGTTGTGCTTGGCCAGCTCCGCATCACGCAGTTCGCGACGCAGGATTTTGCCGACGTTGGTCTTCGGCAGCTCGTCACGGAACTCAATGTGACGCGGTACTTTATAAGCGGTCAGACGCTCGCGGCACCAGTCTTTTACTTCAGCCGCGGTCAGGTTTTCGTTTTTGGAAACGATAAACACTTTAACCGCTTCAGAGCTCTTAGGATCCGGAATACCGATTGCAGCGGCTTCAACGATGTCCGGGTGAGATACCAGTACATCTTCCACTTCGTTCGGGTAAACGTTGAAACCAGAGACAATGATCATGTCTTTTTTACGGTCAACGATTTTCATGTAACCGTCATCCGTGATCACCGCCATATCGCCGGTTTTCAGCCAGCCATCTTCGGTGATGGTTTCGGCGGTCGCTTCCGGACGCTGCCAGTAACCTTTCATTACCTGCGGGCCTTTAACGCAGAGTTCACCCGGCTCACCCAGAGGTAATTCATTACCTTCTTCATCGATCACTTTACAGTTAGTACCAGCAACCGGCATACCGATGGTGCCCAGCTTGATATGACCTGGCGGGTTGAAAGAAACAACCGGAGAAGTTTCAGTCATACCAAAACCTTCAGCAATTTCACAACCGGTAACTTTCTGCCACTGGTCTGCCGCGTCTTTGGTCAGCGCCATACCACCGGAGATGGTCAGTTTCAGTTTGCTGAAGTTCAGGGCACGGAAAGCTTCCTGACCGCAAAGCGCAACGAACAGTGTATTCAGACCCACAAAACCACTGAACTCAGCACCCTGCAGGGTTTTGATAAAGCCCGGAATATCACGTGGATTAGGAATCAGAATCGAGTGGTTACCGGTTTCCAGCAGCACCATGCAATGCACAGTAAAGGCGTAGATATGGTACAGCGGCAGCGGCGCGATAACGGTTTCTTTGCCTTCTTCCAGCACCATAGTGAACAAACCATGACACTGCATCATGTTCGACATCAGGTTGCGGTGAGTCAGCATTGCACCTTTGGCAACGCCGGTGGTACCGCCGGTGTACTGCAGCACCGCCACATCATTGCGGTCCATTTTAACTTCGGTGAAGGTTTTTCCTGCTCCGGTTTTCAGCGCACTGCGCAGGGCAACAGCGCCCGGAATGTTAAAGGCCGGAACTTCTTTTTTAACGTGCTTGAGAACGGTATTAATCAGTACACGTTTGATTGTGCCGTGCATATCACCAACGTTGGTGACGATAACGTGCTTGATACCGGTATTTGGCAGAACCTTTTCAGCTTTGTCGGCCATGTTAGCCAGCACAACCAGCGCTTTGGCACCGGAGTCGTTAAACTGGTGTTCCATCTCGCGTTCGGTATACAGCGGGTTGGTATTAACCACCACCATACCAGCACGCATAGCACCGAACACAACAATCGGATATTGCAGAATATTCGGCAGCTGCACCGCGATGCGGTCACCGGCCTGCAGGCTGGTCTCGTTCTGCAGGTAGGCTGCGAAGGCGGCGCTCTGCTTATTCAGTTCAGCATAGGTCAGGGTTTGTCCCAGACAGGTAAAAGCCGGGCGATCAGCAAAACGTTCTACGAAACCATTAAAGATTTCGACTAATGATTCGTGCTTATCCGGGTCTATCGAACTCGGATAGCCCTCCGGATAACGCTCCTGGAAAAATTGCTCGTTCATACCGCCTCCTGATAACCCTGAATTATCGTTATATGCAGGGTTTTGTGAAATTTTGAATTGACCGGATTCCGGCTCCCCAGTAGAAATACCGGCCAAAAAAGCAGCCGGAGTTTACCTGTTTTCTCACATCGCGGCAAAAGTCGCCTCCCAGCTATTTACAATTTGACACATAACGGAGATGGTAACAGCGCCGCCTGACACGGCCGGCTAACTCTCGTCAGCACAGCGATCAAATAATGAACAAAATAACTATCTCTGCCGCCGATCATTCCACCTTCGAAGCGCGCTTATGGTCTCTGACCTCTCCCATTGCCACCATCCACCTGATGCATGGCATGGCCGAACATTGTGACCGCTATATCCCTCTGGCCGAATACCTGCACCAGGCGGGTTATCAGGTTGTTACCCATAACCACCGTGGCCATGGCGAACGTCGTCCGCGCGGCCACTATGCCGACGCAGATGCTGCGGGCATGGGCGGCTGGGAACTGTTGATGGACGATATCCTGCGGGTGCAGCAAGCCGTCTGCGGCTCAGAGCCACGCATCCTGTTTGGCCACTCCATGGGATCGTTTATTGCGCAGGGATTCACCATCCGTCATGGCGACCTGTTGTCCGGCCTGATTCTCTCCGGCTCCAATCATCAGTCGTCCGCTCTGTTTCATCTGGGGCGCAGCGTCGCCAGCCTGCTGAAACTGCGTCAGGGACAGCAACACCTGTCTGGCGTAATGGATGCCCTCTCCTTTGGCGCATTCAATAAAGCTTTCCGTCCTAACCGTACCGATTTTGACTGGCTGAGCCGTGACAACGAACAGGTTGACCGTTATCTGGCCGATGCCGCCTGCGGGCATCTGTGTAGCCTGCAATTATGGACTGACTTATTTGGCGGTCTGATTGAAATCGGCAAAGCCGATAATCTGCGCAAAATCCCGGCTCATTTACCTATCTATCTTTTTGGCGGTGATCGCGACCCTGTTGGTCAGATGGGTAAAGGTGTTCCGGCATTAAAAGCCTTTCTGGAAAAGACAGGTCATGACAATGTCAGCCTGCAAATGTACCCTGAAGGCCGGCATGAAATGCTGAACGAAACCAATGCTGATGAGGTTTTTCAGAACATTCTGAAGTGGCTCAAGGCGTTGCCGCTGTAACTGGCGGCAAGAATAACTCACCTTTATCCTAATTAACCCGGGAACTGTATGGAAACAATTACCAATCGTCCGTTTGATGAAATTGCTGTCGGAGACAGCTGTCAGCGCAAGCACACCATTACTGCGCAGGATCTTATTCTGTTTGCCGCGGCCTCAGGTGATCACAACCCTGTGCACCTGGATGCCGAATATGCTGCCACCACAATGTTTAAAGGGCAGATTGCCCACGGTATGTTTACCGGAGCATTAATTTCAGCAGCACTGGCGATGGATTTGCCTGGCCCGGGAACCATTTATCTCGGTCAGAATTTATCCTTCCGCAAACCGGTGATGATTGGCGATGAATTAACGGTGGAATTAACCGTCAGCAGCAAACACGACAGCAAACCGGTTGTAACCCTTGACTGTAAAGTCAGCAATCAGAACGGCAAAGTAGTGGCCAGCGGTGAAGCCAGCGTGATGGCACCGACCGAAAAAATGACCATCAAAGCTCCCAAGCTGCCGGAAATCCGTATCGGCGGTTGAGGGTGTACGGTCGTCAATCCGGAACGATACGAACCGGAAAGAATAAAAAAGGCCGCAAATGCGGCCTTTTTTATTGGTTGCCCTCTGCCATTAAGGCATAAAGCGGATCGGAAATTCGACCACCGTCACATCAATACCCGGACGGTTTTCGAACTGCATCTGACGACACTTCATTTCCAGTCGCTTATGCAGACCGGCATCGTTCAGCTCGCTTTTAAATACCGAGCAGGACGATACAGAGCCATTGGGCTGCACATCCATCTTCAGCGTTACAGAACCTGCCAGTGCCGGATTTTTGCGCAGGGCGCCACGATACAGGCGGTCAAACTGTACTTTGTACTGTTCAAACACCAGGCGCAGCTCTTCCTGCGAACGGGTCGTAGCAGCCGCAGCCGCTTCTTCCTGTTCTGCCGTCATTTCCACCGCCGTCACCTGACGATCACTCAGATTTTCACCGACCGTCGCATTGGTTAAGGATGCAACATCAACACCACCGGATGTCCGTGTTGCGGCGTTACGATCAACCACAGTCCCGACACTGGTCGCTTTATTGCCGGCATTACTCAGCCCCTTACTGGAGGTGTTTAATGCAGCAATCGGCACCTGATTGCGGATACTGTTAAGCGCTGACAAGGCATCGTTGCCAAAATTCTTTTTGGCCGTTTCTTTGGCTTGCTCACGCTTTTCCTTCGTCGCCTCTACCTTCGGCTTGGGCTTAGGTTTCGGCTCAGGCTTCGGTTTTGGTGGTTCTGGTTTCGGCTCAGGCTTAGGCTCCGGTTTTGGTTCGGGCTTAGGCTCCGGCTTCTTTTCTTCCACTTTGGGTGGCACCGGTTTTGGCTTGGGTTTTTCAAGCTTTTTACGCTCGATCACCTTGGCCAGCTGCGGCGGTAATTTCTCCAGATCCTTACGGTCTTTTTCCGGCAAATCAACAGACGGAATAACCACACCCAGCACCATGACGACTGCCAGCAAAACAATCAGAATAGGCAGAAAGCGCTGACGGTCACCGTTGTCGGTCCAGGGCAGTTGTGGTGCGCGATAATAAACGGTCATCAGGCACCTCCCGCAGCGGGTGGTTTCTGATTAACAGCCAGCGAAATATTATTGAATTCCGCCTTCGCACAGGTATTCATCACCTTTTTCAGCAGCGCATAGGGAATGTCCTTGTCACCCATAATGGTGACCGGCCGACCCTGTGCTTTCAGCTCATCCGGCAGCGGTGAACGCGATGCCAGATAATCCAGTTCTTTTTTCAGCTCGGCAATTTCTTCACCGCTGATTTTACTGGCCGCAGCAGTACTGATGACCGCACGTCCCTGAACCAGAATATCGTCTTTGCTCACCAGAACCGTGATGTTCTCATTCGGTTTGTTATCCGCCAGCGAGGCCGGTAACTGAATGGCATCACTGCTCTGCACTTCCACTTCCGACTGGTTCACCATCAGGAAGAAAACCAGAATGGTGAAAATATCCATCAGAGCTGTCAGATTCAGGCCGCTCTTATTGGCATTACGCTTATGATTGCGCTGCATACGCTTCGCACGACGTGACATTTTCATGGTGTCACCTCCGCGCCCGGCGCATCGCCCAGAGAAATCTCCGGAAATAACGTCGCATCAACCAGTGAAGCAGCAATAACCGCCGGGTAAATGCGTACGCTGTCCATCACGGTAATCAGCGTCTGGTAATCGACATCGGCTTCCGACAACAGGCTGATGTCTTTTTTATCTTCAAAGCCGGGATTCTTTTTAATATCCACGAGCGCAGAAGACAGACCACTGTAATCGTAATCTCCGTCTTTTTTCGGCAGTGTCGCAAGCGATTCAGATTTTTCCTGATAGGTTCGGGTAATTTCAAGCCCCTGCTTACGGACAATCACTTCGAGCGAAACATCCTCAGGATTCACAGCCCCCGGCTGATCTCCCAATGGCAACTTAAGATCGAGTACCGCCAGCTGTGAGAACACCATGTTCATCAACAGCACTGGTACCAGTACGATCATCAGATTCATAAAGGATGTAACGTTGAGCTCCGCCTCTTCTTGTATTCGTCTTTGGCGTCTCATCAGAAATTACATCTCAGTTGCTGTTTGCTGGAGTTTGACCTGGCTTACGCTCGGTGATGATGTTGAGGAACTTAACCCCGGCCATCTCAATGCTGTCGACAATTTCGTTGGTTTTGGATTGCAGGTAGCTGTGCAGCAGAATTAACGGAATCGCCGCCATCAGACCGAATGCCGTGGTGTTCATCGCGACAGAAATACTCTGCGACAACAGCGCGGCTTTTTCTGCAGGCGCTGCATTGGCAACCGCGGTAAAGGCTGCGATCAGACCCATAATGGTACCCAGCAGTCCCATCAGCGTTGCAATATTGGCCAGGGTGGCTACGTATTGGGTGCGTTTTTCCAGCTGTGGAATGGCTTCCATCAGGCCTTCTTCCAGCGCATATTCAATTTCTTCACGACGCTGACTGCCTGGAATGCGGGCAATAGCAGCAGAGAAAATATCACCGATTTTGGTTTCTGAACTGGTGGCATAACTCAGCGCAGCGCGCAGGTCACGTTTTTGCAGCATAGGCAGCAGTTCTTCAAAGGCGCGGCGGTTGCTGGATTTTTCTTTCATCAGCACCAGCAGACGCTCAAAAGCAATGGCCAGACCAATCGCCATAATGATGGCAATCGGGTACATAAAAGTACCGCCTTCCTGAAAAAAACGTACGATGGTATCCATAGTTACTTCCCCTGGTTTGTAGTTTTGTAGCTTCTTAGTTGTTATTGGCCGGTCTTATGCCGCAGCCTTCCGGGTCTTTCCCATTACTGACGATTTAACCATTAAACCGCTCAGCAAAAAACGTTGTTTATTGCATAAACCAAAAAGTACTACTGCACTGCTGAGCCCCCGCTAAGCTGGCGCAGACGTTCCTGATCCGGCTCCTTTGGTGCATAGCGTTCTGCGTAACGCATTTCGCGGCGGAAACTGTCGCGGTCAATGCTCTGCAGCCACTGTTCACGATAGCTGTTAATCGGCTGATATAA
>NZ_DDCJ01000002.1:0-5502 GCF_002335285.1 Thalassolituus sp. UBA2009 | reverse complement strand
AAACAGCGAGCTTCTATGATTGGTACCCTGTTTATCTTCTCCGCTCCGTCCGGTGCCGGTAAAACCACTCTGGTGAAAGCCCTGCTGCAATCCACCGGTTATATCGGTGTGTCCGTATCCCACACCACCCGAGCACCGCGTCCGGGCGAGGTGGACGGCAAAGATTATCACTTCGTATCCGTGGCCGAGTTTCAGGACATGGTCAGCCGTGGCGCCTTTCTTGAGCACGCACAGGTATTCGATAACTTCTACGGCACCTCACAGGAGTGGGTCGAATCCGAGCTTTCCGCCGGTCGTGATGTGATTCTGGAAATCGACTGGCAGGGCGCGCAGCAGGTGCGTCACCTGATGCCGGATGCCGTCAGCGTATTTATTGCACCGCCGTCTATTGCGGCGTTGCGTGAACGCCTGCAGAAGCGCGGCCAGGACAGCGAAGACATTATCGAACGCCGCATGCGCGATGCGCGCAACGAGATGAGCCACTACGGTGAATACAACTATCTGATTATTAACGATAATTTTGAAAACACCGTCGAAGAGCTGCGCGCCATTGTGATTGCCCGCCGCCATCGTCTGAGCGCTCAGCAGGTGCGCCACGAAGATGTGCTGCAGGAATTACTGAACGGCTGATCACGTCCGGAGCCCGCCGGCCTCTTCCCTTGCCGGCGGATTCCGCTACAATACCCGGTTCCACCGAATTCATCTGATTCCACAGGATATCCCATGGCACGCGTTACCGTAGAAGACTGCTTAACCAACGTTGATAACCGCTTTGAACTGGTCATGCTGGCCACCAAACGTGCCCGCCAGATCGCGGTACAGGGTGCTGAGCCACTGGTTGCGGAAGAAAACGACAAGCCAACCGTACTGGCTCTGCGTGAAATCGCTGAAAACCTGGTAACGCCAACCACCATGGCCGCCCAGGAAGAAGCCGCACGAGCGGAACAGTACTAAGCAGACCCAGCCTGAGGTTCTGTTTAAGTGCCCACCATTGATGCCTTATCGGAGCGGCTTTCCCACTATCTGAGCAACCCTCAGATTCAGCAGGTCAGCCGCGCCTATTACTACGCCGAACAAGCCCACGATGGCCAGCGCCGTCGCAGCGGCGAGCCTTATATCATCCATCCGTTAGCGGTCGCCAATATCCTGGCCGACATGCATCTCGACCATCAGAGCCTGATGGCCGCCATGCTGCACGATGTGATTGAAGACACCGGCGTACCCAAAACCGCTCTGGCAAAACAGTTCGGCGACGTGGTCACCGATCTGGTCGATGGTGTGTCCAAACTCACCAATATTCACTTCGAAAGCAAAGAACACCAGCAGGCCGAAAACTTCCAGAAGATGGCCATGGCCATGGCCAAAGACATCCGCGTCATTCTGGTAAAACTCGCCGACCGCCTGCACAACCTGCGCACTCTGGGCTCGCTGAAGCCCGAAAAGCGCCGCCGCATCGCCAAAGAAACCCTCGATATCTACGCCCCTATCGCCAATCGCCTGGGTCTGAACAGTATCCGCGTGGAGATGGAAGAGCTGTGTTTCGAAGCCATGTATCCGATGCGCTCAGAGATGATCCGCAAAGCGGTAAAGGCAGCGCGCGGTCACCGTTCTGAGATTGTGAATAACATCGCCACCGCCGTGCGCAACCGCCTCACCGAGGTGGGTATCAGCGCCCGCGTGGTGGGCCGTGAAAAGCATCTGTTCAGCATTTACAGCAAGATGCGTGATCAGCGTAAATCGCTGACCGATATTATGGACGTCTACGGTTTCCGCATCATCGCCGACTCCGTCGATTCCTGTTACCGCATCCTCGGCGCCATGCACAGTCTGTATAAGCCGATTCCGGGGCGCTTCAAAGACTATATCGCCATTCCCAAAACCAACGGTTACCAGTCGCTGCACACCACGCTGATCGGTATCGGTGGTGTGCCGATTGAAATTCAGATCCGCACCGAAGAAATGGAAGCCATGGCCAACCATGGTATTGCTGCCCACTGGTTGTATAAGTCGGAAAGCGATCAGGCAAGCGGCACCCAGCGTGCACGGCAGTGGGTGCAGAACCTGCTCGAGCTGCAGAAAAACGCCGGCAGCCCGCTGGAGTTTGTTGAGCACGTTAAAGTCGATCTGTTCCCGGATGAGATTTACGTGTTCACGCCAAAAGGCAAAATTCTCGAATTACCGTCCGGCTCCACCGCCATCGATTTTGCTTACGCGGTGCATACCGATGTGGGCAACCACTGCATCGCCTGCCGTATTAACCGCCAGCTGGCACCACTGAGTGCACGTCTGCAGAACGGTCAGACCGTGCAGATTGTAACCGCACCGGGCGGCCAGCCAAATCCGGCCTGGCTCAACTTTGTGGTCACCGGCAAGGCGCGCTCCAATATCCGTAATTACCTCAAGAGCCAGCGCCGCTCCGAATCGGTGGCACTGGGTGAGCGTCTGCTGAATAAAGCGCTGAATGCGCTGGGTAAAACGCTGGAAGATATCGACCAGCAGCATATTGATCTGGTGCTGCGCGAAACCGGCCTCGATGAACTCGGCGACCTGCTCGAAGATATTGGTGCCGGTAACCGTATGGCGCCGCTGCTGGCGCGCCGCCTGCTGGTTGCTAATAAAGAATCCGACATCGATCTGGAATCGGTTGAACAATCACCGCTGGCGATTAAAGGCACCGAAGGTCTGGTGGTGAATTTCGCCAAGTGCTGCAGCCCGATTCCCGGCGACCCGATTATTGGTTACGTCAGTTCCGGCCGTGGTCTGGTGATTCATACCGAAAGCTGTAAAAACGTCGAAGAATTCCGCGATAACCCGGAAAAATGCGTCATTCTCAGCTGGGATAAAGACATCGACAGCGAATTTACCGTCGACCTTAAAGTCTATCTGGAAAACCGCCGCGGCATCGTCGCCGAACTGGCAAGCGCCATTACCCAGGCGGAAGCCAATATCGAAAAAATCAGTGTGGAAGAGCGCGATGCCCGCCTCAGCGTTACCCATCTGAGTCTCAGCGTGCATGGCCGCAAACATCTGGCCCGCGCGATCCGCCGCCTGCGCAATATCCGCGGCGTAAATAAAATTGTCCGCAGTAAAAATTAAGGATTGTTATGAGCCGCGAAATCATCGCTACAGAAAAAGCCCCGGCCGCTATAGGCACCTATTCCCAGGCTGTTAAAGTCGGAAAAACCGTTTACCTGTCCGGGCAGATTCCGCTGGTACCGGAAACCATGGAAATGGTTGAAGGCGATATTGAAGCGCGCATTCATCAGGTATTTAAAAACCTGAGCGCAGTATGTGAAGCGGCCGGCGGTTCTCTGCAGCAGATTGCCAAGCTGAATATTTTCCTGACCGATCTGGGCAACTTCGCCACCGTTAATAAAGTGATGGAGGAATACTTTGAGCAGCCATACCCGGCCCGCGCTGCGGTCGGTGTGGCACAGCTGCCACGCGATGCCGGTGTGGAAATGGACGGCGTACTGGAACTCGACTGAGTTTCTTTGCTGCATAAAAAAAGCGCTCAGTGAGCGCTTTTTTTGTGGCTGTTAACCGCAGGCTAAATCAGCCCCATCTCGGTCAGCAGCTGGTCATAGCCTTCACGATAATTGCTGAATTTAAAATCGTAACCCAGCTCACGCAGACGCTTATTAGAGCAGCGACGGTTAGCACGGCGTGAGGCTTCCGGCACATCGTGATCCGGTTCCACATCACCGATACGGTCTTTCATCCATTCCAGCACATCAAACAGCGTGGCCGGTTCATCGTCGGTGGCCAGATAAATATCATCCAGCGGTTTATCCGTCAGTGCCCGTTCAATCAGCAACTGCAATACACCCAGACAATCATCACGGTGAATACGGTTGGTCCACACCGGTGGTTCCGGATCACAGTGGCTGCCCTGCCGTGCCTGCTCAATCATGCGGGTGCGGCCGGGACCATAAATGCCGGTAAAGCGCACAACAGTGCCAGGCAGTTTATCGTTCAGCAGCGCCTGCTCAGCGGCCAGCATTTCTTTACCGGCGAAGCTGCCGGGTTTGGTTTCACTGGTTTCATCGACCCATTCGGCGTTCATCTGGTGATAAACACTGGAACTGGAAACAAAGAACGCACGTTTCAGCTTCTGGCCTTTCAGCGCCCGCAGCACATTACGCAATCCTTTGTAGTAATAATCGTGGTAGCCCTCTTTCGAGAACACCGGAGAAGCCACGCTGTAAACCAGGATATCCAGATCCTCAGGTAACTCCTGCAGCGTTTCTGAGTCCGCCACATCGGCCTGAATCAGGCCAATACCGTCACCGATTGGTTTATCGGAGCGGCGGACACCCCATACCTGATGCCCGTCAGCATGCAGCCGCTGAGCCAGATTACCGCCAATATCTCCTGCCCCCACAATCAGAATCCGAGCCATGTAATTCTCCTCTTGCGCTCAGTCTGGTGCAGCCCTCTGGGCCGCGCATTCATTGTTATTTTAGCCAAGTGACAGCATTCAGCCCCCACGGGCTTTATTCACCCGGATTTAATAGGTAAGCTAAATCAATTTTCCGGCACCCATACAAGGTAACAATTAAGGAACCCTTATGACGCTGACCGAACTCAAGTACATCGTGACTCTTGCCCAGGAACGTCATTTTGGCCGGGCGGCGGAAAAGTGCTTTGTCAGCCAGCCGACGCTGAGCGTAGCGATAAAAAAACTGGAAAGCGAGTTAGACATTGCGATATTTGAACGCAGCAAAAGCTCGGTTACCGTTACGCCGCTTGGTGAGCGCATCGTTACCCAGGCGCAAAGGGTGCTGGAAGAAGCCCGCACCATCCGCGAACTGGCCAGTGCCGGCAAGGATCAGCTCAGTACACCGCTGAAGCTTGGTGCTATTTTCACCATCGGGCCTTACCTGTTTCCGCATCTGGTGCCGCAGATTCACCAGCAGGCGCCAACCATGCCGCTGTATCTGGAAGAGAACTACACCGGCGTACTGCGCCGCCAGCTGCGTGACGGTGAACTGGATGCCATCATCGTCGCCCTGCCCTTTACCGAAGCCGATGTGCTGACCCGGCCGCTGTACGACGAAAACTTCGTCGTGGTGCTGCCGAAAAACCACCCCTGGTGCAAACAGAAAAGCATTGAAGCCGAACAACTGGCCGATGAAGATCTGCTGATGCTGGGCGAAGGCCACTGCTTCCGTGATCAGGTATTCGAACACTGCCCGGCGCTGGCGCGTAAGCATCACACCCGCCTCGGCAGCGTGCTCGAAGGCAGCTCGCTGGAAACCCTGAAGCATATGGTCGCCACCGGGCTCGGCATTACCGTGCTGCCGGAGTCCGCGGTCAGTAATCTCGACCAGAATCTGGTTACCACGCGTCCGTTCAAGGCTCCGGCACCGTTCCGTACCGTGGCGCTGGCCTGGCGTGCCAGTTTCCCGCGCGGTCAGGCTATCGACCTGTTGTTGAGCACCGCCCGCCAGTGCCGTCTGGAACCCTGAGGGCAGGTAACGCGTGGCAAAACTCAGCCAG
>NZ_DDCJ01000010.1:1451-4786 GCF_002335285.1 Thalassolituus sp. UBA2009 | reverse complement strand
GTGAAACCAACCACCGGCTCAACGCCCATCGCCTCAGCACGCTGCATAGCGCGCTCGCGCACCGGGAACATATCCGGCTCAGAGCTCCACAGAAATCCCAGAACAATGCATACCAGCAGATACACCACCAGCCCCAGCAGTACCGCGCTGCGTACCACACCACCATCAGTCCACCAGTCCTGCAGACGCTCACGCATATCCAGAATTTTGTTCTGCAACTGCCCCTTCATATCTTCCTTTCCTTTGTCTGTATCGCAAAAAACAGCAGCAAGCCTACCCGCCACCGCCCGTTCGGACAAGCTGCACACAGCTGATATACTGCGGCAACTCAATTAGTCTGTACCGCTTTGGCGGTTAACCCTGTCAGCCGAGGCCAGGCCATGTCCGCCAGTCAGAATTCCCCAGCCCAGAGCCACAGCGCACTCAGCCACAGCGAACTGAGCCATCGCTATCAGCGTATTCTTGAGGCGATGTCTGAAGGTGTCTACGGCCTTAACGCTGCAGGCCACGCGACCTTTGTAAACCCGGCGGCCGAACGTCTGACCGGCTGGAGCCAGGCCGAAATCGAAGGCCAGAGTATCCACCGCTTTCATCATCACAGCCATGTGGATGGCCGCCATTATCCGCAGGAAGATTGCCCGATTTACCAGACCCTGCAGACCGGCATCACCGCCTACAGCGATCAGGAAGTCTTCTGGCGCAAAGATGGCAGCTGGTTTCCGGTGGAATATTCCAGCACAGCCATCATCGACAATGGGGTTATCACCGGCGCCGTGGTGGTGTTCAAAGACATCAGTGAACGCCTGCAACATCAGCGCTCACTGCAGGCTGCCCTTGATCAGGTAGGTCAGCTGCAGCGCCAGCTGCAGGCCGAAAACCAGTACCTGCAACAGGAGCTGCGTGATCAGCAGGGCGAATCGGAACTGCTCGGCCAGAGCGATGGCATGCTGCAGCTGCAGCACAGCATTCGTCAGGTCGCGCCTACCCCCAGCTGCGTGCTGATTCTGGGCGAAAGCGGCAGTGGTAAAGAACTCGTCGCACGCAGTCTGCATCAGCAAAGCCCGCGTGCAGCCAAACCCATGGTGCGGGTGAACTGCGGTGCCATGGCCGAAAACCTGCTCGAGAGTGAACTGTTCGGCCACGAACGCGGTGCCTTTACCGGCGCCCACCAGCGCCGTATCGGCCGCTTTGAACAGGCCGACGGCAGCACCCTGTTTCTGGATGAAATCGGTGAATTATCCGCCGCCGCTCAGGTAAAACTCCTGCGTGTATTGCAGGAAGGTGAAATCCAGCGCCTGGGCAGCCAGCACACCATTAAGGTAGATGTCCGTATCATTGCCGCCACCCACCGCGATCTGGCTGCCATGGTACAGAGTGGTCAGTTCCGCTCCGACCTGTATTTCCGCCTCAATGTCTTCCCTTTGCACGTACCGCCTCTGCGTGAACGCCAGGCTGATATCCCGCTGCTGGCCACCCACCTGCTGCAGCGGCTGGCCAGCCGTCTGAACCGCAAGGCGCCGGCCCTGCAACCGGCACAACTGCGCCAGCTGATGAACCATCCCTGGCCGGGTAACGTGCGCGAGCTGGCCAACGTGCTCGAGCACGGCCTGATTCTCAGCAGCGACCAGCTGCAACTGCCGCTGTTACAGAGCATGACCAGCCTGCAGGACCACAACGGGCAGGAGACAAAGCCACTCCCTCTGCAGGAAGCCGAGAAGCAGCATATCCTGCGCGCCCTGAACTATTGTGGCGGTATGATCGGTGGCGATAAGGGCACCGCGAGACTGCTGGGCCTGCCGGTTTCCACCCTGCGCTCACGCATGAAAAAGCTGGGTTTGCTGTAACAAGAAGCGACATATCGTATAAAACCATATATCGACTCCGAATATCGTTTTCGTATCTGAGGTAATGACCAGAACCCCAGTATTTATGCGCCCTGAATAACTGGTACGCCGGTTGCCATAGGAGCCTGTCAAAGATTTTCACAGGTTCTGATGGTTATGATCCCCCGCATTCCCCTGCTCTCCGCTTTGTTCACCGCTGCCCGCCGCCGCCACGACAACCGTATCCCCCTGCATATGATTGACGAGCCGCCGCACCGGGTGCGTCTGGCCAGCGGCCTGTTCCGTAACTGGCGCCGTGCTGTTGGCTGGCCGCTGCTGGCAGTGTTCTTTATCACCCCCTGGCTCAGCTGGCAGGGCAAACCTGCGGTGTTTTTTGACCTCAATGCTCAGCAGTTTCATATCGGCGGCTGGCTCCTGTGGTCGGAAGATCTGTTGTTGCTCAGTGGTCTGCTGATCGGCAGTGCCTTCGCCCTGTTTTTTGTTGCCATGTACGCCGGCCGCCTGTGGTGTGGCTTCAGCTGTCCACAGACAGTGTGGACCTTTATGTTTATCTGGCTGGAAGAGAAAATCGAAGGCTCACGCCAGATGCGCCGCAAGCTGGATCAGGGTAAAGGGACCCGCCAGCAGAAGGTTCGCCGGGCACTGAAGTTTGTTGCCTGGGGACTGCTCAGTCTGGCGACCGCCATTACCATCATTGCCTACTTCTACCCGCTGGCGCAGTGGTGGAGTGATGTTATCCAGGGAGATATCAGCAGCGTTGCTATGTTCTGGCTGATCCTGATCAGCACCCTCACCTTTCTCAACGCCGGCTGGCTGCGCGAATCCGTCTGCACCCATATGTGCCCCTATTCCCGCTTTCAGTCGGTGATGTTCGATAACCAGACCCGCACCGTACGCTACGACAGCGCGCGTGGCGAACCCCGGGGTAAGCATAACCCTGGCAATACCAACAGCGGCGGCGATTGCATCGACTGCGGTCTGTGTGTGCAGGTCTGCCCGACCAATATTGATATCCGTGACGGTCTGCAGATTGCCTGTATCGACTGCGGTGCCTGCATCGATGCCTGTGACAAAGTAATGCTGCAAACCGGTCGTGCCACCGGCCTGATCACCTATCAGCCAGAGCAACAGCTAAGCCCGCTGCAGCGCTGGCGTCTGTGGGGTTATGGTGCACTGGCACTCAGTGCCTTTGCCGTCATTCTGGTCACAACCTTGCAGCAACCGCCACTGAGTGCCAGCCTGGAGCGCGACCGCCTGGCTCTGTACCAGCTGACACCGGACGACACCCTTATCAACCGCTACACCCTGAAGCTGCACAACCGCAGCCAAGACGCTATGCAGCTGACGGTTTACGATCAGCAGCAGATCCTGTTGCACACCACCCTCAGTGCCGGTCAGCGCGCCGCCCACAGCCTGGACATCGAACGCACCACCGACACCCCAAGCCAGGCGCTGGAGTTACGTATCGAAGACCAGCGCAGCGGCTATCAG
>NZ_DDCJ01000010.1:0-1182 GCF_002335285.1 Thalassolituus sp. UBA2009 | reverse complement strand
GGCCCGATCAACGCCCACAAAAAAAGCCCGTATGGAGTTCCATACGGGCTTTTTTTAAGACCGGTTAAAAGCGTCTGTTACATACGATAGTTTGCCTGGAAAGACAGACCCAGTGCATTCACGTCGAACTCACCTTTCAGGTTGTCTGCGCCTTTCTGCTCATCGTCCAGATCGTAGTTGTACTCGTCGATCTTGGATTTATCGATAAACAGGTACGCCACGGCCGCATCAAAGCTCCAGCTGTCGTTCAGGTTGTAGGTGGCACCTGCAGTCAGCCACTGACGGTCGTTATCCGGTACACGCGCAGTACGGTGCTCGTCCTTAACCGGTGAAGCGTCAAAGGCGTAACCGGTACGCAGCGTCCAGTCCTGATTCAGGCTGTACTCAGCACCCACAGAGTAAGACCAGGTGTCATGCCATTTTTCAACAATATGGCCAACGTAGTTCTCACCCAGACCGCTGAGATCATCGATGGTGCCGGACTTGGTCGCGATCACGTCGAAGTATTTGAACGAAGACCAGTCAGTCCAGGTCGCACCCGCCAGCAACTGCAGACGGTCATCCAGCTTATGCGCGATGCTGAAGGTCGCAGAACGCGGGCCGGTCAGAGGTACACGGGAGTCCTGCTTATCGACTTTACCGGTTCCGTTAACCGGGTAAATACCCGCTGGCAAATCAACAACAGTTCCGGAAACGATCATCGGAGCTGGGTCAGCATAGGCCACGACACCCTCTGACTTCTTAAACTCAGACTTACCTTTCAGGTCAAAGTCGATCTCAGAGCGGTAAGCAAAGCCCAGCGTGGTGGACTGGCTGGCATCCCACATCACGCCGAAGTTCCAGCCATAACCAATATCATCGCCTTTGACTTCAAACTTGTTTTCGTAACCTTTGTACTGAGGATCGGTAGCACCAGGAGCGCCATAAGGAATCAGATCCAGTTCTTTGCTCAGCAGACCCTGAGCGTAAACGATATCAATACCCACACCGAATGACAGGGTATCGCTCAGCTGATAAGAGAAGGTTGGCTGAATATCAATGGCAGACAGCTGAGTCTCATCGGCAAAACCGCCGGCCAGAGAGCCGCTTTTGTAATCGGTTGCGGTACCGAACGGCGCGAAGATGCCCAGGCCCACGGCCGCCTTGTCATCCAGCTTATGCACGATATAGCCAAACGGAATG
>NZ_DDCJ01000151.1:51495-148965 GCF_002335285.1 Thalassolituus sp. UBA2009 | reverse complement strand
TGAGATATTGATTCGACCCCATTATCAAAACGGGAAACTCTCTTCTTTTCAATCAGAAGGGTCAGATCAGGTCTGAACTAATTCATCTAAGGCGGCTTGGCGCTTGCTCATGCCGCCTGCAATCAGTTCCAATAGTTCAGTCTTCTTTGCCTGAGCTGTCGGCTTTCTTCCTTTATATAGTCCCTTCGCTTTGGCCTGAGCGATACCTTCAGCCTGACGTTCCAGCATCATTTCCCGCTCGAAGGTGGCGATGGCTCCGATCATGGTGAGCATCAGCTTGCCGGTTGGTGTACCGGTATCAATGCCGATATTCAGGATCTTCAGGGTGATACCCTTCGCATTCAGTTTATCGACGATCTCCAGCAGGTGACTGGTGTTGCGCGCCAGTCGATCCAGCTTAGTGACGATGAACTCGTCTCCGTCCCTCATATAGTCCAGTGCCGCGACCAGCTCAGGCCGGTCTGTCTTACTGCCGCTGACCTTCTCCTGAAATACCTTGTCGCAGGATGACAGTGCTTCGAGCTGAGCGGTGAGTGATTGTCCGGTGGTTGATACGCGGGCGTAACCGATGATTGCCATAATGGCCTCCCAATAGACTCTAGGCCCAGTGGGAGATGTCTCTCAAAAGCCTGGAATGGACTCTATTGGGAGATAATTTCAGGTCGGGAGAAGTCTCCCACTAGGGCATGGTTCAAAGAATGACGGTAGGCAGGGTGCTTACCGTTGTACTTATAACGCGGCCCTAAGAGGAAAGTGATACCCCTTGATATGGGTTTGATCCAGTGAGTGATAGGTGTTGCCCACGATCCTCAGTCATTTTTCCAAAGGCCGGATTGGCAATATCTCCGGCCCTTTTCTGTGATAGGGGTGATCGGGGTTGCGGCCTCCCTTCCTAATAGATGGTTACACCGTGTAGATCTGACTTTCTGGTAGCGCATCCTCGGGAATGGCTTCCTCACTTTCCCTCAGGATGCGGGAGTCCTCTCGTTCAATCAGGTCATATTCGCTGGGCTGTCCGTGACTAGTCAGAATCCACGCCTTCTTCCGCCGCTGGCGGCCATTAATCCTTTTTGACGCATTCTTTTCTCTGAAGCCAACATCCTCCAGTTTTCGCCGGAAGGATAGCTCCCTGTTGAGATGCAGCTTCGTCCACCGGTAATTCTCACTTTCTTCATATGAGAAGCCTTGTGTATTGATGAAGCTGTTCCAGCTATGTTCAGTAATTGTCATGCGTTGGGTGTCGGCCTGATATTTAGCAATCAGGTTCTCCAATTGGTCTGTACACATATCCAAGTAGTCACGCTTGGCTGGCGTCATTGGGCAATCAAAAGGGTTCCACGCTGAGATGTCGTACTGTTTAAGATAACAGTACACATCTGCCCATCCGTGTGGCCACCACGCGAGGAAGTCGCGGATGAATTCCTGAGTCTCCTGCTTGTCCAGTTCATGAATTACATACTCCATAACGTAGATGCGGCGGTCATCCTGCTCGATAGTGAAGGCTCGCCCCTCAGTGTTATCCGCGAACATGAAGCGTGCGTATATCTGCTGTTGATACTCTCTGACGTACTTCGGACTGATTGTGGCGAACTTCGATGCCAGAATGCTTTTCAGCTGTAGATAGACATTCAGCCCTTTTGCCTTGCTCTCATCGACGAATACCAGCAGGTTGTTCGCCACACTCTCACTGTGCTCGCTGTTGATCTGACGTAGGCTGTTGGTGCTGGTATGGCCTGCCAGCAGCCGGTTCAGGACATGCTCCACGAGCACGTTCTTGCCTATGCCGTGCTGGCTTCGAAACAGAGGGTGCACACTCGGCCTTTCCTGTGGCTTCTGGATCATGTGGGCCATCCAGCACAGCAGCCACTCTCTATCGTGATCATTCATGGTTAGGCGATTAATGAATTCCATGAATGGTTCGACTTCGATTTCCTCAACTTCTCCATATATATCAGATACGGCGTCCTCCATGCTTCGGAAGGTATTCAGGAATACGCAGCCATTTTCTTCTAAAAATTGTGGCATTCCCGGAGCGAAACGGACGCCATCGACAGTTTGTAGTTCTCGGCGGAGAGCGTCATACGCCTTCGTTTTTTCTATACCCAGTTGGTGTGCCTTCAGCAACATTGCCTCAACGGTATTCCGGGTGCCGGTTCTGGGGTTCCAGAGATACGGGGCTATGCGCTCTTCTCCGGTGTACCAGCACCAGCCGTTTGCGTGTTCTTGGTCAGCCCATTCGTTGGCTCTGGCCGTCATGGCCAGCTCGTTCAATTCGTGCAGTTCCATCAGTACATCCTTGTTGGATTAATTTTATTTCTAGTAAGCGGTTGATATATGCGGCCAACGACATTCCGTGTGCATTGGCTTCTGTGAGCAGGGACGTATATGTCCCTCCCTTCAATTTCAGGTACATGCTGTCCTCATTTAATTCTCGCGTCTCTGAGTACCGTGCCGACGGTGTTGCGATGACATCCGACCTTCTCGGCAATGTATTGGTGGGTGTATCCCTCATCTCTGAGGGCGATAATTTGAGCCTTCCTGACTCGTGTAATACGGTTGGTTTTCAATGTGTTTATTCCTTAATAGCTTCCTGTAATTATTTTAAGGTGAGCGCACAGAACTGAACTGAAAAAAACAAAAAAGAATTAAAATGAATAGGTCGATAGGGAGTATGAGCATAGCGGGCAGAGAGCGCCCGCTTAGAGGGAGGATCAGGCGGTGGCTTCAGTCGGCTTCTTCAGCCAGTGAATAAGCCAGGCTATGCCAAGGGACGCAGGGAAGAGCACAACGCCAATGGCAAACAGGCTATTGCCTTTGAACATGAGCGAGCTTCCCAAGGCTACCAGAGCCAGATAGGGCAGAACGCTGCCCCACGAGCGATACGAAGTGAAGAGAGGAGCGGTCATCATGAATACGAATATCCAATGATGCTCCAGAGCCAGCAGAGCCAATGCAACGATAGTGGCGATCAGTATCAGCTTGTTCTGCAGTGTGGCCTTCACATCTTCTCGGAACACCAGCAGTACAATGACGGTCACGATAATAGCGACCCAGCCCAGATTACTTAGGAAAGTATTGAAGAACTGCATTCCCTCTGCTTTGGCTAGGCCTTGCATCCATTGTGGGCCGGTCTTCATGGCAATCAGTCGGGAGTTCACGGCAACGGAAAGCGGCAGGGTAGCCATCGCCCATGCGATAGCGAAGGCTGGCGAGCGGCTGATGAGCCATGCCGCTCCACCAGCCATTAGGACTGGAATGAGAATGGCCAGTGATGACATCGGTAAATGTGGCAGGGTGCCGTTCGTCAGGGACAGGCCATATTTTCCCAGTGTCAGAATAACAGGCATAAGAATCAGCATTGCGGTATTGAGCTTCAGGTTCATAGTTACGTCCTTGGTAAGAGTCCTGACACGTATTCGCTAATAATCGGGCACTTGATATAGCCATCGGCGCAGTGCTTATTCATGTATTTAATGAAGTTGGTGTTGATGCTAACGAAGGTATCTCGTCTGGCTTCAGAGGGCTCATCGCCCATAGGAGGGTTGTTCTTCATTTCGTACATGAAGAACACCGCAATTTGTCTCAGGGTGCGGACATCTTTGCCTGTGCCTAGGAATCGACTGACGGGAATGTCATTGGATGCCTTGATATAGGCCATCTCATGAATCAGGCTGGATCGGAAGTCCCCCTTCTGAGCGAATTCAGCGAAACGCTTGAATTGTGGAATCTCATACTCTGTACCGGCTTGGGTTATGAATAGCTGGTCGTCTCTGAAGCTGAACTTCACCTCGTCGCTCTGTAGAAGCTGTCCCACTGCATAAAATGCGGTCAGGCGCATAGCGGAATCGCCCGTCTCATACAGGTGGAGGAAGGACGTGAATACTTCTGAAGGCGTCAGGTCATAGGGTATATCCAGCGATAGCCAGAGCAGATGGAGGCCTTCTTCTGGATTGTTCCCCTCGTTCATATAGAACAGGCCCAGCTCATTCTGAGCGAATGTATTGCCGGCATACGCTGACTTATCCAGCCACATGATGTACTCATCATGCTTATTCGCAGCCTTAGCTTGTTGAGCCATCGTGTATGTACTGCGTCTGTTGCCGTGTTCAGCACTCTTGGCTAGCCAGAGTGCAGAGTCCTCGTCGTTGGCGGTAATCAGCCCCCTAGTCTTTAAGTTGAACAGTACGTTGTAAGCAGGCAGGTAGTCCTGTTCGGTTGCCTCCCTGAGAAGCTGTTCTGCCTTCTGATACTGCTCAGAATCGACAGCAGTAAGAGCTAGGTGAACCAGAGTGTTGGGGTCTTCCTTCAGGCAGCCAGTCAGGCAGAGGCTCATTAAGAGAGCAGTTAGGTACTTCATAGCGCTTCCTTTTTACTAAGAATAGAACATTATTCACTTATAAGTGAATAATACTCACTCATGGCCTGTGGAGGAAGATGGGATAGGCCGGGAACATTGCACAACTGCACGCAATGGTCCGAACAATGACAGACAGAGAGCTACTACTCGCAATAGGAAGGAATGTCCGCAGACAACGCTTATTGTTGGATATTACTCAGGAAGAGCTATCTGCCCGCTCAGGGCTGCATCCGACATATATATCCGAGGTCGAGAGGGGGAAACGGAATCTGACAGTTGTCAGCCTGTTCAGACTGGCAGGAGCGCTGGAAACGGAGCCATCCAGAATTCTGGAATTGGTGAGTAGTTCCCCAGTCATAGCAGACGATCAATAAGGCTGATCATCGTTGTTATAAGCACTCTGGATACACATGAGGAGTGCTTATGGACTATGTAACAACCCAACCAATGACCGCCCGCGAAGTTCTGGAGGTAGCTGCTCGGCTGCTGGCAGAACGCTACAAGCGGGGTGACTCGTTCACTTCCCCTCATACAAGCCGTCGCTATTTGACAGACCGATTAGCTCACTATGAGCATGAGGTCTTCGCCGTGCTGTTCCTAGATAGTCAGCATCGCCTGATCGAGTATAGGGAGATGTTCAGAGGGACTATTGACTCTGCGGCTGTATACCCACGAGAGGTTCTGAAGGAGGCACTGAGGCTCAATGCAGCGGCTGTGATTCTGGCTCATAACCATCCTTCAGGTGTAGCTGAACCCTCGCAGGCTGACCGGGCGATTACGGATCGTCTGGTTCAGGCTCTGGGGCTGGTGGACATCCGGGTACTGGATCATCTGGTAATAGGTGATCAGTGCTCAGTGTCCTTTGCTGAACGTGGATACCTATGAGGAACTGAAATGAACATAGCAATGCGGATTGCCAGCGTTGTGCTGGTGGCACTGGCTGCTTACTTGGCTGAACGAGCGATGGAGGAGGGCAAAGATTTGTCAGACATGAATTAAAGTCTGTGTGGAGCGTCTAAATTGGGCGCTCTTCTTAGATTTATTATTGATTACAGAAAGGTCTATTATGACTTTTTTGTCTGTAAACAATGTTTAGGGGTTGAGTGAGTAGTTATACGCAGTTTATCCACAGCTTATCTACTTAACCCACTATATCTTGGGGTTGAATTCAGTAGATGACCGCATTATCTTGTGTTCAGCGCTTAAGGCTCTTGAATCTAAAGACTTTTTTATCTGTTTTAGATAAAGCAAGCCTCTCGCCAACATATTGAATGTCAGCTTTGCATGTAATATACTGCCGATTTGGTAGGGACAATAAAGCCCCTACCCCAAATGAATAGGGAGGGGCATCCTACAGGATCTATCTAGAATATACAACAAAATTGCAGCTTAATCCGCCGCAGCTGTAAAACAAGAGAGACCTAAAGGGTATTCGCACACTCACTTTAGCATCTCTTCTTGGGAGCGCAATACTGTAATTGTATCAGGATTGATACTTATTGTTTCGCTCACCCCCCAGAGTCGGCGGTTCCTTCTTATTAGGAGTTTCCTATGTCTGTACATAAGGAAGCGCCGAAAGGTTTTCGTTGGGTATTTTGCCGGTATCGCCGTGTCAAAAACTCAGACCGTTACCTCGACGCGCACGCGTATGGCCGCGAAGCATGGTGCTTTTTAGTACGGTGTAAGTGACCGGATGGGCCGTTAAGCTGTCGGCCCATCATTGATCTAATTTTAATTCTTAAAGTGAGTAATTCAATGACTTCGAAAAACAGAAAAACGGTTGACCGCTACAGAGATGCTGATAATGGTCATTTTATTAAGAAAGAAGAAGCCGACAAACGCCCTCCATCTACTTGGGTGAAGGAGCGCGTACCGAAGCCTGGGAATGGTATCGGTAGGTAAGGCTTTGTACTTGAGCCTAGAGGCGGGGATCGTCTCTAGGCTCTACCGTTGTCTGGTGCCCGTTTCAGTGAAAGCACTCAAGTATTGCTGCTTGTCACTGGTGCGTGCAGCTCGCGCCAGCTTTCCTTGATGTCAGTGATACTGAAGTCATCGTACCGGAATTTATCCATTTCAGTTTTTAGCTGTTGAATAGAGAAGCCGTCTGAATAGGTTGCGGTTTCGTTCAGGTATTTAGGCTCGTGCCCAACCATCTGTTGTAGCTTGTGAATATCCATGTCACAGCGCAGTGACTGACTGATGAAAGCGTGCCGGAATGAGTGAAATACTTTCTTATCCTCTTTGAATTGAGGGAAGCATCGCTCGCGGTAGCGCTCATTGAACCATTTAGATGCAACCTCGCCGGGTTTTTTCGTTCCCATTTTAATCTGAGGAAGAATCCGGTTAATTCCTGCTTTTTTCAAGCGCTCAACGTAGTCAAGGAACCCCAGCTCTACCAGTGCCGCATGTATAGGCAAAGTACGAATACCAGCATTAGTCTTTACTGACATATCCTCGCCGTCATCCGTGATTGTCAGCGTTGGGATGTCAGCGGTTTCGTTGATGTCTTGTGTACGGAGCTGTACCAGTTCACCAATCCGGGCGCCGGTAAATGCTGCCAGCACCATTAACCACCAATGAGACTGTGTACCTGTCCGGGTACTGCGTCTGTACTTCGGATCGCTGTAGATGGCTGAACTGAAAATGGTCTTCAGATCTGCACTGGTGAATGCTTCATAGCTGTTGGTTTCGGCTCTAAGCTGCAGCCCTGTAAATGGATTCTTAGATGCCGCATCTGTCTGAATCAGATAGTCGAACAGCGATGACAGGTTGGCCAGCTTGCCATTAATGGTCTTGGGTGAAGGCTTCTGGCTATCTGGCAGATTCAGGCTCTGTAGGTCGGCTATCGACATGCTTTTATATTGGCTTTTGGCCCTGTGCTGCTTGGGCAGTTCCTTCAGCGTATTTCGGAAGTGTTTGGCTGAGTCGTGAGTAACTTCAGATACCGTCTGAATCTCAGTGATTTCGCAGAAGTCTCGAACGGCTGCCCTGTATTCGTCCAGAGTCGCAGCCTTGACGTTAGGGTCTTTGGCTTGCTTCTCTTGCAGGAATTCTTCCAGAGCATCCCCTATCAGAATCACCTTGGCAGACGTGGCGGGAGCCGAGACGCTGGCAGTGTCGGACTCCAGTTGTAATCGTGGGTTGCGGTACTTCCGAACGTATGCACGCTTCATATCCACGTATAGCAGATCAGCCTTTGCGTCTCGCAGGGCTTCATTATCCAGTTTTCCGTCGTAGACAAGATCGCACAGGTCGGAATAGCCGCCATCGTCGCTCTGTAGCATCGAATCCAGATACGAGAGCCGCTCCCGTTCAGGTATATCTAGTGCCTCAAATTTCAGCAGCCAGTCCTCGTACAGTTCTTTAGCCAGCTTTTGAGCTTCTTTTTCTATTTGCTTTGGTTTCATTTTTTGCCGGACGCAACGATTCAGATGTATGTATATAAGGAGGGCGTGTTCTTGTGCCTGTTTTCTATCAGTTAGTTTCAGGGATAGGCGGATAAGATTACCGTGCAAGCGACGGTTGAAATAGTAGATAGAGCCACGCCGGATCAGATAGTGTGTCACAAATGTGTACCATATGTGTGACAGCCTGAAGGGTGGACATAAAAAAGCCCCGCATTAGCGAGGCTCTTAGAAAGTGTGGTGCCCAGAGGCGGAATCGAACCACCGACACGGGGATTTTCAATCCCCTGCTCTACCGACTGAGCTATCTGGGCGTCTTGTTGAACAACGTTGTGTTCGTCAAGTGGCGCGTATTAAACCCGTTGGCAGAGGGAGTGTCAACCCCTCGCAATCGGTTTATTTATCTTTATTTTCAGGAACATAGCCTTCGGCCTTGTCGAACTCGTCGCCGCTGAAGAATTTGTCCCGTTGTTCGGTCAGATATTTGCGCGCCTGCATGTCCATCATATTGAGGTGTTTCTCGTTAATCAGGCGGGTCTGGTGCACAGTCCACTCGTCCCAGGCTTTACGGGAAACATGCTGGAAGATCTCTTCGCCTTTCGGGCCGGGGAAGGGCTGGCTGCTCAGGCCTTCAAGTTCCTGTTGGTACTTTTTGCAGAAAACGGTGCGGGTCATAACAATTCCTCGGACGGTATGCCGGATTCAGCGCTGGTGCCGGCCATGCTTTGCAGCAGCATTTTTACCGGTGCTGCCAGGCCCAGCGTGCTGGGGTTGCAGGGATTGTACCAGTGTTGCTGCTGGTCGCCAGTTTCGCCTACGGCGAGATGGCTGTGCGGCAGACGGATGAGTATCGGCTGAATATGCAGGTGATAGTGGCTGAATGTGTGGCGGAAAGGCGTCAGCCACTGTTCTTCATCATCCCCGCTGTGATGATTGAGCTGTTCCTGCAGCAGCTGCCGGGCCTGCTGTATGTCCTGCGCCTCCGGAAAGCTCCATAAGCCACCCCAGATACCTTTCTGCGGGCGCTGCAGCAGCAGATATTCGCCAGCCGGGTTCTGAATCATCAGCAGCAGGCTGTGCTTTTCCGGTTTTTCTTTTTTCGGTTTGCTGTTCGGGAACTGTGTCGGCTTACCGGTTTGTAAGCCCTCACATTGTGGCTGCAGCGGGCAGATACCACAGGCGGGTTTGCTGCGTGTGCAGAGAGTGGCGCCCAGATCCATCATTGCCTGGGTGTATTCGCGTGAGCTGTGCTGCGGTGTCAGTTCTTCCGCCAGTGTCCACAGCTGATTCTGTACTTTGGTTTCGCCGGGCCAGCCTTCAATCGCGAAGAAGCGGGTCAGAACGCGTTTGACGTTGCCGTCGAGAATCGGCGCATTGATATTCATGCTGATGGAGGCGATGGCGGCAGCGGTGGAGCGGCCGATGCCCGGCAGTTCGCTTAAGGCTTCGACGCTGCGCGGAAACTCGCCGTTAAAGTCGCGCACCACGGCCTGAGCGCAGGCGTGCAGGTTGCGTCCGCGGGCGTAGTAACCGAGGCCGGTCCACAGGTGCAGAACTTCGTCCTGAGTCGCGGCGGCCAGCGCCTGCACATCGGGGAAACGCTGCATAAAGCGTTCAAAATAGGGAATCACTGTGCTGACCTGGGTTTGCTGCAGCATGATTTCGGAAACCCAGACCCGGTAAGGATTAATCTGTTGCTGCCAGGGCAGGTCTTTGCGGCCGTGTTTGTGATACCAGCCGAGCACGGCATCGGCGAAAGAAAATGAGCGCGTCATAAATACAGATGATTAAGATTTGGGCGCCAGTATAGGTATTTCAGCGTTGTGGAACGAGGGCTTATTGCAGCAGGCTGATATGGTTGCCCTGCTGACGCATGCGCTCATTTTCATTGAGGAACTGATGCAGCTGGCCAAGAGACAGTGGCCGGCTGAACAGATAGCCCTGGCCCTCATCGCAGTTGTTCTGCCGTAAAAAGTGCAGCTGCTCCTGGGTTTCAACGCCTTCAGCTACCACCGTCATACTCAGTTTATGCGCCATGGCGATTACCGCGGCGGTGATTGCCATATCGTTCTTGTCGTCCGGGATATCCATAACAAAGGAGCGGTCGACCTTCAGTACGTCAATCGGGAAGCGTTTGATATAGGCCAGAGATGAGTAGCCGGTACCGAAGTCATCGATGGCGATGGCAACACCGATTTTTTTGATTTCCTGCATGATCTGGATCGCGCTTTCTACGTCTTCCATCAGCGTGCTTTCGGTAATTTCCAGCTCCAGACAGTGGGGCGGGATCTGGCTGATTTCGATCACACTGTTAATACGGGCCAGCAGGCTCGGGTCGGTAAACTGACGGGCCGAGAGGTTAACCGCAACCTTGGCGGTATTGGGCAGTACATTGCTGCGGATCAGTGAGCTGATCTGACGGCAGCTTTGTTCCAGTACCCAGCTGCCGATTTCAATAATTTGTCCGGTTTCTTCGGCAACGGGAATAAAGCGGTCGGGAGTAATCATGCCTTTGTCCGGGTGCTGCCAGCGGATCAGGGTTTCGACACCGGTGACGCTGTAATCGAACAGGCTGATTTTAGGCTGGAATACCAGGCTGAATTGTTCGCGGTTAATGGCTTCGTTGATTTCTTTTTCCAGTGACAGGTGTTCGAGAATCGACTGGTTCATATCCTCGGAGAAAAACTGGAAGTTGTTGCGTCCAAGCTCTTTGGCGCGGTACATGGCCAGGTCGGCATTTTTCATCAGGGTGTTAACGTCAGTGGAATCGTCCGGCGTCAGGGTAATACCGATACTGACAGTGGTGACGATGTCCTGACCTTTGATGCGGATGGGCTTGGCCAGTGCCAGCAGCAGTTTTTCGGCGACCACCAATACGTCGGAGGTGTGATGAACATCGGTCAGCAGGATGGTGAATTCGTCACCGCCGATGCGCGATACGGTGTCATTTTCGCGCACGGTAGCGCTTAAGCGGTTGGAAACTTCTTTCAGCAGAATATCGCCGGCATCGTGACCCAGGGTGTCGTTGATGCGTTTGAACTGATCCATATCGAGGAACATCAGCGCCATCGAAGAGCCGGAACGCAGTACGCTTTTAACGGCTTTTTCCAGACGATTTTTAAACAGGCGGCGGTTTGCAAGGCCGGTCAGCGGGTCGTAAAAGGCGAGGTTTTCCATCTGAATCTGGGCGGCTTTCAGCTCGGAAATATCTGAAATAGCCCCTAAATAACCCAATAACTCGCCATGACGGTCGTGCAGCGCACTGGCCAGTAACTGAATCCAGGTATGGCTGTGATCGCGGCGTACCAGGCGCAATTCCAGCGCGATACTTTCCTGTTCGCAGATCAGCCGGTTCCAGGCTTGCTGGGTGGTGCTGAGATCATCCGGGTGAATACGGGCAAACCAGTCCTGCAGGCTGGGTAATTCATCGGGAATGCCATGAATATCGCGCCAGCGCTGATTCACATATTGCAAACGCTGCTTGCCATCGACCTGAAAAATACCAACGGGCGAGAGGGCGGTGAGTTTGCGGAAGCGTTCTTCGCTGGTTTTCAGCGAGGCGTTTTCGTCTTCAATAGTCAGCAGCAGACCGTTGAACAGATCGACCAGATCGCCCAGTTCATCGTTATTTTCTTTGGCTGCGCGGATGGAGTAGTCCTTGTTGAGCATAATATGGCGCAGGGTATTGCCCAGGTCTTTCATGGGCCTGGCGACGACGTCCTGCAGCTTGGTCGCCAGGAAAATTGCCAGCAAAACCGCTGCTGCGAGAATCAGCAGTGAAAAAATCAGAAACTGATTAATTCGTTGCAGCAGGTCTTTGTGGCTGATCTCTATATAGAGAGTACCTATGGGGTTGTTGTCCAGCAGAATGGGGAAAAACTGGGCGAAATTACTGTGCTGATTATTTTGCAGGCCCTGCAGGATTTCCGGGCACTGTGTTGCGCCGTCTTCCGGATGATAAGACGCTGCCAGCGCCTGGCTTTCGGCATAGATACAGCCACGCACAACACTGCTATCGGCGCGCAGGGTATTCAGATTGGTGCGCAGTAAGGCGAAGTCGCTGAAGGTCAGGGCGGCGGTAGCACGGTTGGCAATAACTTCACCCAGTACGGTCAGTTTTTTCTGGGTGTCCTGGCGGCTCAGATAGTATTCGAGAGAAATAAAGGCGAGGTTTGAAACCAGCAGGGTCAGGCCTGTGGTAATCAGAGCGATGATAACCAGCTTACGGCGCAGCGACTGTGCGCTGAGAGAGCGGATCACAGCTCACTCTCCTGCGCATGCCCGGGATAACCCTGTGTGCAAATCATCGGATGGATACGATTCTCCCGTTGAATAAAACTGCTCATGCGACCCTGCTGCACAACACTCTCCGATTCCCTGCTGCTGGCAATATGCCCCAGGCTGAATACCTGCCAACAATCCTGTTGAGTGGCCGCGACAGAGGCATCTGCATGATTCTGGCGGCCGGAGACAGACAATAAACTGCTGTGCCGGATTGCGGAAGAGATTCCTTCGCGGCGGAGGCGGGCTTTGCCGAGTATGTCCGCCTGCGTACGGCACCTTCTTCAGCTTAGGTAAGGAGTGTGAGGATTACCATTGTCTGGCGAAACGCAGGCATAAAAAAACTGGCCGCAAGGGCCAGTAATAGGGGAGGAAAAAAACAAGAAAGAGAGACTTGCTGTAACTTAGTTGGCGTCCTGTGCAGAAAGTTCCGCCAGCAGTTCATTCATGCTGATATTTTGCAGACGCTCGCTCAGTTGCTCGCGGTAGGTTTTCACCATACCCAGGCCAGCAATGACGGCATCGTAGATACGCCATTCCTGGCTGTCTTTATCGCGGTACAGGCGAAAGTCCACAGGAATCGTGTTGCCATTGTTCTGTTTCAGGGTGCCTTTAACCAGTGCTTTATCGCCGCTGTCATTAAAGCGTGCTTCATCAAATTCGAACTGTTCGCCATTAAAGGCTTTAAAGGCACCACTGTAGGTGCGGATCTGCAGCTCACGGAAGCGGTCAATAAAGGCCTGACGCTGCTCCGGGTTGGCGCGGCGCCAGTACTTGCCCAGTGCGCCCATGGCGATTTTTTCCTGATCAATAGCGGGCACGATATAGGTCTGCACCAGGCGGCGGACTTCCTCTTCGGTGCGCTGTTCCGGCTGCAGTTTGTTCAGCTCGTTAATGATGCCCAGCGTTGCTGAAGCAACTACATCGCGCGGTGCAACTTCAGCCGTAACGGCTGTCGTACCAGTCTCATTGGCTGCAACACCGGAGCAGGCAAGCAATGCGGCTAAAAAAACCGCAAAGGTTGATAATGTCTGGATGGCGATTCGCATATTGGTTATCCGTCAGGAGACTTACAGTTTGACCAGTATGGCTATCGGCGCCGGAGATGAAAAGGTGGCGGTTTATGAATTTTTTGTTGCATCCATGCAACGATGATGGGTTATTTGTCTGGATTGTATGTCCATAAGTTATCTTTCAGCGTGAATCCGCGGTGCTGCAGAGCAGCAGTAAGGTCGTCCGGGCAGGCTTCAACACGGAGTGTTTTACCTTCGCCGGTCGCCCACTGCTGAATAAAATGCAGTAACTGGTGCATCACGCCACGGCGCTGGGTGATGGTGCGTACCGCCGCCTGTTGCAGAAGTACTCCCTCGTTGCTTTCGTTTGCCAGAATCACGCCGATAATACGGTCGTTAAAACGTCCGGCCATAATCCAGCCACCACTCTGCAGGTGTTGCTCCAGTGCGGTGCGGTCAGAAAGCAGGCCGTTGGTTGCGGTTTCCTGATGAATTTTGTCGAGATCGTTCCAGTCGGCATCGGCCGGTGACTGGATATGTTCCAATTTAACGGGCACAGCATGGCTCCATAGGATGGCGGGATAGCAGGCCGGAGCGGAATATTGCCGGGAATTTGTCCCGCCGCCTTGTCCCGGCCTATTTTCTTAAGCGCTTTGCTTTATAATGCTTTCTTTTCCTTTTTGCGAGAGTTGGAGCAAGCCCATGGCCCGCAGCGCAACGGTCGAGCGTAATACGCTGGAGACCCAGATCAGCGTCACCATCAACCTGGACGGCACCGGTAAAGCCCGCTTTGATACCGGCGTACCTTTTCTGGAACATATGATGGATCAGATTGCCCGCCATGGTCTGATCGACCTCGATATCACCTGTAAAGGTGATAACCACATCGACGATCACCACAGCGTGGAAGACATCGGTATTACCCTCGGTCAGGCATTCGCCAAGGCCGTCGGTGATAAAAAAGGCATCGTCCGTTATGGCCATTCCTACGTGCCGCTGGATGAGGCGTTGTCGCGTGTGGTTGTCGACTTCTCCGGCCGTCCCGGTCTGGATATGAAGGTAGAATTCACCCGCGCCAGCATCGGCAAGCTGGATACTCAGCTGTTCTGGGAGTTCTTCCAGGGTTTTGTTAACCACGCCGGTGTGACTCTGCATATCGATAACCTGAAAGGCTTTAACGCCCACCATCAGGCCGAAACCATTTTCAAAGCCTTCGGCCGCGCACTGCGTATGGCGCTGGAGCTGGATCCACGCATGGCCGGTGTTATGCCGTCCACTAAAGGTTGCCTGTAAGCACAAGGGATAAATGAATGAGCAGTAAACTCTGTGCAGTGATCGATTACGGCATGGGCAATCTGCACTCCGCCCATGGCGCGCTGCAGACTGTGGCGCCGGATACCAAAGTGGTGGTCACCAGCGATGCCGACGTGATCCGCAAAGCCGATCACGTGGTATTGCCCGGTGTCGGTGCTATCCGTGACTGTATGGCAGAAATCCGCCGTCAGGGAATCGATCAGGTGGTTGCCGAAGTGCGTAAAAGCAAACCACTGCTGGGCATCTGTGTGGGCCTGCAGGCCATGATGGAACGCAGCGAAGAAAACGGAGGTGTCGATTGCATGGGATTATTTCCCGGCGAAGTAAAATTCTTCGGCAATGATCTGGTGGAAAACGGCGAACAACTGAAAGTCCCGCATATGGGCTGGAACCGTGTTGAGCAGGTTGCGCACCCGCTGTGGGCCGGTATCGCCGATAACAGCCGTTTCTACTTTGTGCATTCCTATTATGTGCAGGCGGCTAATGCTGCCCAGGTGAAAGGCCGTGGCCATTACGGCGTCGACTTTGCGGCAGCCATGGGCGAAGACAACGTCTTTGCGGTGCAGTTTCACCCGGAAAAAAGTCACAACGCCGGTCTGGCGTTACTGAAAAACTTCCTCGCCTGGGATGGTCAGGCCTGATTCCAAATTCAGAATGTAAGGTAAAACAATGCTGGTAATTCCTGCGATTGATTTAAAAGATGGTCAGTGTGTGCGTTTGCGTCAGGGCCGTATGGAAGATTCTACCGTCTTTGGTGATGATCCGGTTTCTATGGCCAAGCGCTGGGTCGATGCCGGCTGTCGCCGCCTGCACCTGGTGGATCTGAACGGTGCATTCGCCGGTACTCCGGTTAACGGTGAAGCGGTGACGGCAATCGCCAAAGCGTTTCCTGGCCTGCCGATTCAGATCGGTGGCGGTATCCGCACGCTGGAAACCATCGAGCATTACATTAAGGCTGGCGTCAGCTATGTGATTATCGGTACCAAGGCGGTTAAAGAACCGGAATTTGTTAAAGAAGCCTGTAAGGCATTCCCGGGCACCGTCATTGTCGGTCTGGATGCGCAGGATGGCTTTGTGGCGACGGATGGCTGGGCGGAAGTGTCTGATGTTAAAGCCGTCGATCTGGCCAAGCAGTTCAAAAACGACGGTGTAACCTCCATCGTTTATACCGATATTGCCCGTGACGGCATGATGCAGGGCGTTAACGTCGAAGCCACGCTGCAGCTGGCGGTTGAGGGTGGTATCCCGGTGATCGCCTCCGGTGGCGTCACCAATATCGAAGATATCCGTGCGCTGTCCAAAGTGGCCAGTCAGGGCATTCTGGGTGCCATTACCGGCCGTGCGATTTACGAAGGCACGCTGGACGTCGCCGAAGCTCAGACGCTGGCTGACGAGTTAACAGGAGCCTGATATGGCGCTCGCCAAACGTATTATTCCTTGTCTGGATGTTGATAAAGGACGTGTTGTTAAAGGCGTGAACTTTGTTGGTATCCGCGATGCCGGTGACCCGGTGGAAATCGCCAAGCGTTATAACGACCAGGGCGCCGACGAAATTACCTTCCTCGATATTACCGCCAGTCACGAAGGTCGTGACACCACGGTGCATATGGTAGAAGCCATCGCCGAACAGGTATTTATTCCGCTGACCGTTGGTGGTGGTATCCGCGAGCTGGACGATATCCGCCGTATGCTGAATGCTGGCGCTGATAAGGTGTCGATTAACTCTGCCGCGGTATACAACCCGGAGTTTGTTAAAGCGGCGTCAGATAAATTTGGTGCGCAGTGTATTGTCGTTGCGATTGACGCCAAGCAGGTCGGCGATAATCACTGGGAAATCTTTACCCACGGTGGCCGCAAGGCGACCGGTATTAATGCGGTAGAGTGGGCAGTAAAAATGGCGGAATTCGGTGCTGGTGAAATCCTGCTGACGTCTATGGACCGTGATGGCGTGAAATCGGGTTTCGACCTCGGTGTTACTCGTGCTATTGTTGATTCTGTTAATATACCGGTGATCGCCTCAGGTGGTGTGGGCAACCTCGACCATCTGGTGGATGGCGTGAAGATCGGACATGCCGATGCGGTGCTGGCCGCCAGTATTTTCCACTTTGGCGAATACACAGTGCAGCAAGCCAAGCAGCATATGGCTGCGGCGGGCATCGAAATGCGGCTTGATTAACGACCATCTGCAGAAACGGTGATGCTGGTTCTGCAGGTCAATGAAAAAGATTCGCTGGGAGGCGGATCTTTTTATGTTAATTAGCCTGTCAGAATTTAAGGAATGACAATGGGACTTAAGGAAAAAAAAGCAGCACGTGATTTCGAACAGGATCGTTTGGATTCATTGAAGGCTCAGATCTTCGAAGCTGCTAAGTTCGAGTTCGAAATTGAAATTAAGTGGGACACCATTACCATTGATGGTTACTCACACTTGTATGATCAAACCTGGCCTTTGATTTATTTTGAGCCAGTAATTATTGCACTTAAAGAATTGTGCGCCGATGATTTTTGCCAGGAAGCCGTCCAGGCCGATCTGAAAAAAATAGTTATTGAAAATGATGGCGATATTCATAACTCCGATAAATGTGCCTCATACAGCGATGGTGTGTTAACGATTAACCACTCGCCAATTATCAATGCAGAGAATCAGGTGCAGGATCGTGCGAAAACCATTCGGGAAGTTATCGAAAACGCACTTTAAGTAACGACGCTCTTCTTGTAATAAAAAAACAGACTGCATATTGGCGGTCTGTTTTTTTATAAGCTGCCGTAAAATATTATTCATCACGTAAAAATTGTCAGGTCTGTGATACCAGTCGGTAAGTTCAGTCGTCCTGAATCGCTGCTGCACAAGCATTCTGTATAGCTTCCGCCCTGTGTTTATGGGCTCTGGCTGATTTGTTGCGGTATTAACAGGCATGCCGTAATTGTGTACTATCTGGCCACTTATATGGGGCAGGGATGCATAATGAAATCGGGGAACAGGCGCGGGTATGCGGGCCGGATACTGCTTTGCTCATGCATGGTAATATCCGTCACCTCTGTGGCTGCAGAGATTGATGCCTTTGAATTCGAGCCCGATATCCCTCAGGTTTTAACCCCGGTTCGTCTGCAGCAACCGCTGGCTGAAGTTCCCGCCGCTGTCACCGTTATTACCGCCGAACAGATCCGTCTCTGGGGTGCGGCCGATATCCCCTCTTTATTCCGCTTTGTTCCCGGACTGTTTGTCGCCCGCGAACTGGATTCCAATCGCACCAGCGTGGTTTATCACTCGGGTGAGGTATCGCTGGCGCGGCGGCTGGAAGTGCTGGTGGATGGCCGCTCGGTTTATAAAGCCTCCTTTGCCAATGTCGACTGGGATCAGCTCGGCATTGCCCTGCAGGATATCGAACGCATCGAAATTACCCGTGGTCCGAGTGCGGCCAGTTACGGTATGAATGCCCTGCAGGGCGTTATTCACATTATTACCCGACACCCGGCTGACAGTGCGCGTCTGCGCCTGAATGGCAGCTTTGGCTCAGAGCAACGTCCGCAATTCTATGCCAGCATCAGCCAGCAGGGCGTGCAGCAACAAAGCCGCCTCAGTTTATTTGGCTGGCGGGAAGGTGAGCATGGTGGCTACCACGCCGATGCTGGCGATCAGGGTGGATTTCCGGATCTGCGTCAGGTGCGTGGGCTGAACTGGTCCGGAGCCTGGCAGGCGGATATGGATAACGAGCTGCGCTGGCAATTGGGGCGCCAGCAATTGCAGCGTGATTATCTCGCCGACAGTCATTTTCAGACCGACTCGCCACAGCAGACGGCACAGTCAGATCTGGGCTGGCTGCGCTGGCGCAGTCAGCGTTCGGCCGATCATGAGGTTCAGCTTCAGGCTTATTGGCAGGCCGATAACAGTGAAGTGGATTACCACGCCTGTGCGCCGTCCATGGCATTTGATGCACAACTGAGTGAGTTGTATCAGCAGCATCCGCAGCTGGCAGAAAAGCTCGGTTATGGCCTGATGCCGCTGCAGAATCCGGCGTTAAGCAGCAGCGAGCGCAGTGCGATTACTCAGCTTTATCAGGGGCTGGCAGCGGGTGTATTTGATGCCGTGCAATTGCAGCAGGGGCTGGGATTAACTGCGGCGGTAACGGCCGGTGAATACAGCTCGGCGCAGCAGATTGTGCAGCGTGCTGTGGCTGCCAATGCTCTGGATCAGATGTTATGCGGGCGTGGGGATCTGGATGTCTATGAGCAGCGCTTTGATATTGAACTGCAGGATACCCGGCGCTGGAGCGAGCAATTGCGTTCGGTGCAGGGGATTGGATTGCGGCGTGATCTGGTGAATTCAGCAACTTATCTGCAGGGTGAAGTCCGCAACGACCAGTGGCTGGCCTTTGTCAGTGCGGAATATCGCCCGGCACCACACTGGCTGCTGTCAGCCGGACTGATGGCACAGTATCAGAGCGAAGAGGAGGTCAGCTACCTGCCACGACTGGCGCTGAATTATCTGCCCGCCGCCGATCAGAGTATCCGCGTGCAGTATTCGCGCAGCCGCCGCACTCCGGATATTGCCGAGCGTTATCTGAATGGCCGTGCGGTACTCACGGATGTAAGCAGTAACTATCTCAATCTGGATCAGGGGGGCTTGTTTATTAATGCCAACGCCGATGGCTGGCGTGATGGTTTGCGCGATGAACGTATTCAGGCCTGGGAGTTGGGCTACTTTTTACATTTACCGCAGGCGGCATTGCAGCTGGATATCAAGCTTTTCCGCGAACAGCTGGATGATCTGATTGGCAGTAATGTGACCCTGAACAGTGCCTCGCTTGCCAATGAAGGTCAGATGACCCTGAAGGGTGTTGAGTCACAGCTGCAGTGGCAGCCTTCGGGGAATCACAGTATCTGGCTGACATTGTTGCGCCAGCAGCGTGACAGCAGCCGTGCCGGCGAGCTGCTACTGGGGGCAGAGAGCAGTGCGCGACTGGTCTGGACCCACAGTGCTGAGCAGCAGGAGCAAATGCTCGGTATTCTCTGGGATGCAAACCGGCAGAATAATGATTCGGGGCAGGGGCGCTACCGGCAGCAGCGTTTGCTGGCACGCTGGAGCTGGCGTACCTGGCTTGGGGAGTGGTCGCTCAGCAGTCAGTATGATGCCTTGCCTGAGCAGGTACTGTATGAAACCACGCCGCGCTGGCTGAATCGCCTTGGCTGGCAGATGAGCTGGTGATAGCGGTACGAAGTAACAGATAAACAGCAGGCATAAAAAACGGCAGCCAGGGCTGCCGTTTTTTATTGCCGCAATCACAGGGATTACAGCGGAACCGATCAGTACAGTACGCGGGCGCGGATAGTGCCTTCGACAGTTTTGATCTTTTCCAGAGCCAGTTCAGAAGCGTCTGCAGCAACATCAATCACCACATAACCCACTTCTTCAACAGTCTGCAGGTACTGACCTGAGATATTGATACCGTTCTCGGCGAAAATGCTGTTGATCGCATTCATCACGCCAGGAACGTTCTGGTGAATGTGCAGGATACGGTGCACGTTTTTGTTGCCTGGCAAAGCCACTTCCGGGAAGTTAACAGAAGAGGTAGTGGTACCGTTATCACTGTACTGAGCCAGCTTCTCGCCCACTTCTTTACCGATGTTTTCCTGTGCTTCAAGGGTAGAACCACCCACGTGCGGAGTCAGGATGACGTTGTCGAATTCACGCAGCGGAGTAATGAACTCTTCGCCGTTAGCGCGTGGCTCAACCGGGAATACGTCGATCGCTGCACCCAGCAGTTTCTTGCTGCGGATGGCTTCGGCCAGAGCGTCGATATCAACCACGGTACCGCGCGAGGCGTTGAGCAGGATAGAACCCTGTTTCATCTGTGCGAACTGCTCAGGACCCATCATCCACTTGGTAGCTGCGGTTTCCGGTACGTGCAGGGAAACAACATCGGCCAGATTCAGCAGTTCGTTCAGGGAACCAACCTGCTTGGCGTTACCCAGTGGCAGTTTGGTAACCACGTCGTAGAAGTACACGTCCATACCCATGCTTTCAGCCATTACAGACAGCTGAGTACCGATGGAACCGTAACCGATGATGCCCAGTTTCTTACCGCGGATTTCGTAAGAGTTATCCGCAGACTTGTTCCAGCCGCCACGGTGACACTGGGCATTACGCTCAGGAATACCGCGCATCAGCATGATGATTTCAGCCAGAGACAGTTCGGCAACGGAGCGGGTGTTGGAATAAGGTGCGTTGAAAACCGCAACACCACGCTTGGTGGCCGCTTTCAGGTCAACCTGGTTGGTACCGATACAGAAGCAGCCTACGGCGATCAGTTTTTCGGCGGCTTCGAAGATTTCGTCGGTCAGCTGAGTGCGGGAGCGGATGCCGACAAAGTGTGCGTCTTTGATGCGGGCTTTCAGCTCGTCATCCGGCAGCGAGGTCTTCAGGTACTCGATGTTGGTGTAACCGGCGGCATTCAGGGTCTCGAGAGCCGACTGGTGTACGCCTTCCAACAAGAGAAATTTGATCTTGCTTTTATCGAGGGAGGTTTGAGCCATGATGGTACCTATATGCAGTATGTAGAACCGTTGCGGTGAATCCGGCCGGTGCTTGCACGGTACAGCACAGGTAACGACAGGCGCCGGACTCACTTCCGGAGCGAAAACCACTCCGAAAAATAAGGCGCGTATGCTAGCATACCCGGCCTGTTAACGTGAGCCTCAAACTCGCTTTTCATCGCGAAGAATACTCAATTTGAGGTGAATGACATTCATCTATGCGGAATCTCCCATGACTGCCCTGACTCAAGACGCCCTGATTGAACGGTTATCGGCCATTGTTGGTGCCGATAAGGTTCGTACCGATGCAGACTCTCTGGAAACCTTCGGTAAAGACTGGACCAAAATCTACGCGCCCAAGCCAACTGCGATCGTGTTCCCGAAAACCACCGAGCAGGTGCGCGATATTGTACTGCTGGCCAATGAGCATCAGCTGGCACTGGTGCCATCCGGTGGCCGTACCGGTCTGAGTGCCGGCGCGGTGGCAGCCAATGGCGAAATCGTTGTGGCCTTCGACTATATGAATCAGATCAGCGACTTTAATGCCGTTGACCGTACCGTTAAATGCGGTGCCGGGGTGATTACCGAACAGCTGCAGAATTATGCCGAAGAGCAGGGTCTGTTTTATCCGGTGGATTTCGCTTCTGCGGGCTCCAGTCAGATTGGCGGTAATATCAGCACCAATGCCGGCGGTATTAAAGTAATCCGCTGGGGTATGACCCGTGACTGGGTGGCTGGTCTGACCGTAGTAACCGGTCAGGGCGAAATTCTGCGTCTGAATAAGGACCTGCTGAAAAACAACACCGGCTACGATATGCGTCAGCTGTTCATCGGCGGTGAAGGCACGCTCGGCTTTATTACGGAAGCCACCATGCGCCTGACCCGTACACCGAAAAACCTGACTGTACTGGTGCTGGCGATTCCTGAACTGGACGACGTGATGAAGGTGCTGAACCAGTTCCAGGGCAGCATGGATCTGACTGCATTTGAGTTCTTCTCCGATAAAGCCATGCGTAAAGTGCTGGCGCGCGGCGATGTGCCTGCGCCGTTCGACAGCAGTGCCGATTTTTATGCGCTGATCGAATTTGAAGCCGTCACCGATGCCGATATGGATCTTTCCATGAGCCTGTTCGAGCAGTGTGTGGAAAACGGCTGGGTGGTTGATGGTGTGATCAGTCAGAGTGAAACCCAGGCGGCGAATCTGTGGCGTCTGCGTGAGGATATTTCTGAAACCATTTCCGAGTGGACGCCGTACAAGAACGACATTTCCGTGGTTGTTTCCAAAGTGCCGCCGTTCCTGAACGATATCGATGAAATCGTAACCCGTGAATATCCGGATTTTGAGATCATCTGGTTCGGCCATATCGGTGATGGCAACCTGCACCTGAATATTCTTAAGCCGGATGCGCTGGCGAAAGAAGAGTTCTTCGAGCGTTGTGCCAAGGTATCCAAATGGGTATTTGAAATCGTGCAGAAATACGACGGTTCTGTTTCCGCCGAACACGGCGTGGGTATGACCAAAAAGCCGTATCTGGAATATACCCGCTCAGCGGCTGAGCTGGCTTATATGAAAGCGGTGAAAGCGGTATTCGATCCGAATAACGTGATGAATCCGGGTAAGCTGGTGGATCTGTAAGCGCCGTTTTATCGTTTGAAATAAACACAAAAAAGGCCGGTTACCCCGGCCTTTTTTATGTCTGTATTTCGTCTTCAGCAGTGTTCGTTAGAACAGCTGCTCCGGCACCAGCTCAGTTTCACCACTGCCGTTGGTCGGTGTGATTTTAACCGGCTGGCTGGGCACATCTTCTTCTCTGAAGTATTCAAAAATGGCATTGTTTTGCCCCGGTGCTGCCAGTAAGCCGGTTTCCGGATCAATGCGTACGCTGACGATTCCTTCCGGTTGCTCGAATGGATGCTCAGGCACACCGTTCAGGGCGCTGCCCATATAATCGACCCAGACCGGCAAGGCGGTGTTGGAGCCAAATGCCCAGCGGCCGAGGGTTTTCGGCTGGTCAAAGCCAATCCATACGGTGGTTACCAGATCGGGGCTGAAACCGGAGAACCAGGCATCCTTCTGATCATTGGTGGTACCGGTTTTACCGGCCAGATCATCACGGTTCAGTGCCAGCGCGCGTTTACCGGTTCCCAGGCGCACCACGTCTTTCAGCATGCTGATCATCAGGAAGTGGGTGCGCGAGTCCATGACGCGTGGTGCGGTGGGCAGCGCTTCTTCCTGCTTTTCCGGCTGCGATTCTGTTTCCGGGTTCAGCTGTTGTTGCAGTTGCTGCTCCAGCAATTCGCTGGCGGCAAGTTGTGCCTGACCAGCTTCGGTCGCCTGCTGTTTCTCACACTCACGACACACAGTTCGGGGGTTGGCACTAAACAGGACGTTGCCGCTGCTGTCTTCGATACGGCTGATCAGATAAGGATCGACGGCATAGCCGCCGTTAGCCAGTACGCAGTAACCGGTGGCCAGCTCCATCGGAGTAACGGCTGATGCCCCCAGAGCCAGCGACAGGTCGGCATTCAGCTTGCTGCGCGGGAAGCCGAAGGGCTCAATATAATTGACGGCTTTGCCTGGTCCGACCTGCTTCAGAATACGGATAGACACCAGATTCTGCGACTTATAGAGCGCTTCACGCAGACGGGTCGGGCCGTAAAACTTGCCGCTGTTATTCTGCGGGCGCCAGGTGTTTTCCAGGCTGGCGTCTTCGAATACCACCGGCGCATCATTAATAATGCTGGCGGGTGTGAAACCGTTAGCCAGCGCAGAACTGTATATGAACGGCTTGAATGCAGAGCCTGGCTGGCGCTCGGCCTGGATTGCGCGGTTGAATTTGTTGCTGCCAAAAGAGAAGCCTCCAACCAGAGCCTGTATGGCGCCATCTTTTGGACGCAAGGAAACGATGGAGCCCTCGACCTCAGGAACCTGGGCGAGCAGCAGGCCGTCGCGGCTTTCTTCTACCCAGATGCGCTGACCAATACTGAGTACATCGGATGGTTGCTTGGGCTCGGCACCAATGATGTTGACGTCAACGTAGGGTTTGGCCCAGAGCATGCCGCTGAATGGCAGCCAGCGTTCGCTGTTGTTCTGGTAGATCCAGGCGCCATCGTGTTCAACGTTGCGGACAATTGCCGGAGAAATCAGCCCCATATCATCCTGATCGCGCAGAATGTCATTCCACTGGTCGAGGGTTTGTGGCCAGTCGGTATCATGAGCCTTGTCGGCCTTGCTGAGCCAGGGTTCCAGTTCGGGATTGTCAGCCACTTCAAGGGTCATGACCGGGGCCATCGGTTTGGGCTGGCGGTAACCGTGATCGCGGTCATATTTCAGCAATCCGGTCTGCAGTGCCCGGTTGGCTGCCAGCTGGCGGCTGGCATCAACGGTTGTGTAGACGTTGTAGCCTGCAGTGTAGGCATCATCACCATAGCGCTCGACCATTTCGCGGCGCACCATCTCGGCAACGTAGGGGGCAAGAACTTCGGAGGTTGCGCCATGATAGCGGGCGGTAACCGGAGCTCGCGCAGCCTGGTCAAACTCTTCGGCACTGATCATTTCAAGGGTGCGCATACGTGCCAGTACATAGTTGCGACGATCGAGGGCGCGGCGCGGGTTGTTAACCGGGTTGGCCGCTGAGGGTGCCTGGGGCAGGCCAGCGATCATGGCCAATTGCGCCAGATTCAGCTCCTTGATGGATTTGCCGTAGTAAACCTGCGCCGCCGCTTCGATACCGTAGGCGCGCTTGCCCAGATAGATTTTATTGATGTAGAGCTCGAGGATTTCCTGTTTGCTCAAACTTTGTTCAATTTTCAGAGCCAGCAGAATCTCGGTGAATTTACGCGCAAAGGTCTTCTCCGATGACAGGTAATAGTTCTTGGCCACCTGCATAGTGATGGTACTGCCACCGGATTTTTTCTTGCCGGTGCGAATCAGCTCGAACACCGCGCGGGCAAGGCCTTTCAGGTCGATCCCGAAGTGTTCAAAGAAGCCGTCATCTTCAGAGGCGAGCAGGGCATTGATGAATTGTGGCGGTGTTTCAGCAAAGGTCAGAGGTGTACGGCGCTTCTCGCCAAACTCACTGATCAGCTTGCCGTCAGCGGAGTACACCCGCAGTGGCGTCTGCAGTTCGATGTCCTTCAGTTCTTCGGTATCCGGCAGGGTCGGAGCGAGATAAAGGTAGATTGCCATCATCAGTATGCCGGCGCCGGCAAAAATGGACATTACGAGCCAAAAAAACAATTGCAGGAGCGGGTGTGACTTAGTCATAAAAAAAGATTGTCATCGCCTCGGGAAGCCAGTGAATATGCGGGTTGCGGCATTATAAGGGTTTTTTGTTCTTTTAATAGGAATGTGCTTATAATGACTTCGACTATATAGGATCTGAGTGAGCTTGTGCGTGCAAGTTCGCGAATTTGATGGGGATTTTGTCGTGCTGGCTAACTTGTTTAATAAGAAGAACAAGGCAATTCTCGGGGTGGATATCAGTTCCACCTCGGTAAAAGTCCTTGAGTTGAGTCGCAATAACGATCGCTATCAGGTTGAAGCTTATGCCGCTGAACCCCTGCCTGCCAACGCTGTGGTTGAACAAAGCATCAGCAATGACGAGGCGGTTGGCGAAGCAATACGTCGAGCTTTGAGTCGTTCCCGTGCCGGTGCCAAGCGTGCAGCTATTGCTGTTGCCGGTTCTGCGGTAATCACTAAAACAGTGCAGATGAACGGCAAGCTGAAAGATGATGAGATGGATTTTCAGATCCGCGCTGAAGCGGATCAGTATATTCCCTATCCTCTGGAAGAAGTTGCGCTGGATTGGGAAATCCAGGGCCCGTCCGACTCTGGTAATGACATGGTGGATGTTCTGCTGGCGGCCTGCCGTTCTGAAACCGTTGAGCGCCGTAAAGACGCGGTTGAATATGCCAATCTCGAAGCTGCGGTTGTGGATGTTGAAGCTTTCTGTACCGAACGCGCCTTCTCTTTATTGGCAGGTCAGCTGGATGGTGACGAGATTGAAACCGTCGCTATTCTGGATATCGGTGCGACTATGACCACGCTCAGCGTGTTGCATGAAGGCAAATCCATTTATACCCGTGAACAGTTATTCGGTGGTAAGCAGCTGAGTGAAGATATCATGCGCCGCTATGGCCTCAGCGAAGAAGAAGCGACACGGGCTAAGCTGGAAGGTGGTTTACCGGATGACTACGAAAGTGAGGTTCTGGAGCCTTTCCGCCGTGCGGTAGTTCAGCAGGTCAGCCGTTCGCTGCAGTTTTTTTACTCGTCCAGCCAGTTTAATGATGTTGATTACATCATTCTTGCCGGTGGTACTTCTTCTATCCCTCACTTGTCCGACCAGGTTCAGGACGCGATGGGTATCGCAACTGTGATTGCCAATCCCTTTGTGAATATGACGCTGTCGCAGAAGGTTAACGCGAATCTGCTGAATGGCGACGCGCCTTCGTTGATGATTGCGTGCGGGCTGGCGATGAGGAGCTTTGATTAATGGCCAATATTAACCTGCTGCCGTGGCGTCAGGCGCTGCGGAAAGAAAAACAGAATGAATTTTACGGCGTGATTGCTCTGGTTGCTTTTGCAGCGGCTGCGATTATTTATTTTATCAACGGTCATTATGAAAGCAGTATTGCAACGCAGAATAGCCGTAATGGATTTATCCAGAATGAAATGAAAGTGCTGGATGCCAAGATTGATGAGATCCGCCAGCTGCGGGATACACGCAAAAAGTTAATCGAGCGGATGGAGCTTATTCAGGCTTTGCAGGGAAACCGGCCAATTATCGTGCGTGTGTTCGATGAAATGGCCCGCTCGGTTCCTGAAGATCTGTATTTCACATCAGTGGAAATTAAAAATACCGATGTAACGGTTAAAGGGTTAGCGAAGTCGAATAACCGGGTGTCTGCGTTAATGCGTAACTTTGATCAGTCCGACTGGTTCTCTGACCCTATCCTTATCCGGGTGCAGGCAAAGTCTGAGGGTGTGAATGAGTTTGAGGTTACTATGAAGCGTGTTCAGCCAAAAGCGGCGGAGGAGTGACAGCATGGCTGACCTGAAAAAAATAGATTTGAAGGCACTGACTGAAAAACTGAATGAGTTTCAGCTGGATGATCTGAACAATATCGATTGGGAGAATATGGGCTCATGGCCTTTTCCCGGTAAAGTTGTATTTTGTGTTCTGATTTTCTTTGCGGTGCTGACTGGCGGGTATTTTGGTCTTATAGAAAGTAATCTGGATACTCTGAGCAGTGCTGTTCAGCGGGAGGAAACGCTGAAGAAAGATTTCGAAAATAAGGCATTCCGGGTCGCTAATCTGGCTGCATATAAAGCGCAGATGGTTGAGATGGAAGAAAGCTTTGGCTCGTTGCTTAAACAGTTACCCCGGGATACTGAAGTCCCAGGTCTGATTGATGATATCAGCTCGGCGGCATTGAGTGCTGGTCTTAAACTGAATGCTATTGATCCGCAGAAGATGACTAAGACAGAGTTTTACAATGAATTGCCAATCAATATTGAAGTGGTTGGTGGTTATCACGAGATGGGAGCTTTTGTTTCTTCGGTAGCTTCTCTGCCGCGTATCGTGACCTTGCATGATTTTTCGATTGGAAAGTCAGGCAATGACGGTGCTCTGAAAATGAATATTCTGGCTAAGACTTACCAATATAGTGGTGATGAGGAGGTTAAGTAATATGAATAAATTGCTGCCGTCTCTTATCGTCGCCGGTTTGTCTGTTTTTCTGGTGTCATGTTCAGGGTCTGAAGATACCTCTGACCTGAAACGTTTTGCCGAAGATACCCTGAATAAGCCCCGTGGACGAATTGAGCCTATACCTGTGTTTAAGCCTTATGAGTTTTTCAGCTATAGTGCCGCCGGCTTACGCTCTCCTTTCGAGTTACCAGTGATTGCTGATACGGAAATTAACGTGCAGCCCGGCAGTGACATTCGTCCGGATCTTGAACGCCCCCGGGAACATCTTGAGCAATACGCTCTGGGCTCTCTTTCTATGGTGGGAACGCTTGCGCGCGACGACGGAGTGCTCTGGGCTTTAATCAAGGATGGCGATAACAGCGTTGTCCGGGTAAAAGAAGGCAACTATATGGGCCAGAATCATGGTCGTATATTGTCCATTTCTGAATACAGAATAAATCTAATTGAAATTGTACCTAATGGTCTTGGTGGCTGGATTGAGCGGCCGAGAACCTTGGCTCTGGAAGGACTGGGTGGAGAGTAATTTTATGAATACGGTGAAAGGTTTTCACGCAATGATAAAGGCGCTACCAGTCCTGATGCTGGCTTTTATGGCCTCGCTTGCTTCTGCAACGACACTTAATGATCTCCGTTTTTCATCTTTACCCGGTGATGTGACCGAGATCCGGATGGAGTTTGATGGAACACCGCCACAAGTCAGTGGCTATACCATTGAACAGCCAGCCCGTATTGCGCTGGATTTGCCAGGTGTGGTCAGTACGCTGAAAACAAAGCGCCATCAGATTGGTTCCGGTAATGCACGCAGTGCCACGCTGGTATCTACCAAAGATCGTTCCCGCCTGGTTGTTAATCTGACCCGCCTGGTGGGTTATACCACTAAGGTTGAGGGTAATACTCTGCTGTTACGGATTGGACAGACGGAAGGCGACAAGGTATTTGCTGCTGATGTTAAATCCAGTTCCCCAGCAGGCATGCTTAATAATGACCTGAAAGTTGTTAACGTTGATTTCCGTCGTGGTGAGCTGGGAGAAGGTCAGGTTCAGATTATGCTGAATGACCCTCGTGCATCTGCCAATATCCGCCGTGAAGGTAATAAAATTATCGCCGATCTTAAAGGTGTGCGCCTGCCGGAAGCTTTGAGTCGTCGTCTGGATGTCACCGATTTTGCCACGCCGGTTCGTTATGTTGACACCAAGCGTGAAGATAACTCTACCCGTATTGTGATTGAGCCTGCGGGCGATGATTTCGAATATCTGGCCTATCAGACAGATAAACTTCTTTCTATTAATGTATCTGTCGTCCCGGAAGAGCAGAGAGAAGAACGTAAGAAACAATTCCCGTTTACCGGCGAGAAATTGTCGCTTAATTTCCAGAATATTGAAGTTCGTGCCGTGTTGCAGTTGATTGCCGACTTCACCGGTTTGAACCTGGTGGCATCAGATACCGTTCAGGGTAGTATTACATTACGTCTGCAAAATGTGCCATGGGATCAGGCGCTGGATCTGGTGCTGAAAACCAAAGGCTTGGGCAAGCGCCAGATGGGGTCTGTACTGCTGATCGCACCATCCGAGGAGATCGCAGCGCGTGAAAAAATCGAACTGGAAGCGGTTAAACAGGTAGAAGAGCTGGCTCCTCTGGTTACTGAGTACATGCAGTTAAAATACGCTAAAGCCAGCGAGTTGGCGAAGCTGCTGACTTCTGAGCAGGGCTTGTTATCTGAGCGTGGTTCGGCTGTCGTTGATGAGCGTACCAACACTCTGTTGATGAAAGACACTGCTGGTAATCTGGAAAAAGTCCGCGAAGCATTGAATATGCTGGATGTGCCGGTGCGCCAGGTTCTGATTGAAGCGCGTATCGTTGTGGCGACGACCAGTGTCGGTGAGGAAATGGGTGTTAAATGGGGCGGTGCTGGTTTTAAAAATAATGGCAGCAACTGGACTACTGTTGGCGGTAGTCAGCAGACCCTGACCGAAGGTAATCAGATTTTATTTGATCGTGCGACAGGTGCAGCTGCTACCAGTGATGGTATTGATCTTACCGGTGCTAATGTTGTTAACTTCGGTGTGACCAATGCCGCAGCAACGACTTTTGCCGTCGGTTACCAGACTGCTGACTATCTGCTGGATCTGGAGCTGGCAGCGATTGAAACCGATGGCCGTGCGGAAATCGTATCACAGCCACGGGTTATTACTGCCGATGGCCAGACCGCTTCTATCGAGTCCGGTACTGAAATTCCATACCAGCAGGCCAGTTCTAGCGGTGCAACCAACGTTGCCTTTAAATCTGCAGTTTTACGTCTGGAAGTGACCCCACAGATTACTCCGGATGACCGTATTATTATGGATCTGGTGATCAATCAGGATTCTGTTGGCGAGCTGACCTCGGCAGGCCCAAGCATCAATACCAATGCGGTAGAAACTCAGGTATTGGTTGATAACGGTGAGACGGTAGTGCTGGGCGGTATTTTCCGTTCTGAAGAAATCACATCCATCAGCAAGACCCCTTTCTTTGGTGATCTGCCATTAATCGGTGCGCTGTTCCGCTATACCAACCGCCAGGATGACAAGAGCGAATTACTGGTGTTTATCACCCCGCGTCTGGTTAAGGATTCGCTCAGCAACCGTTAATCCATGAAGCGATCACAATCAGTCTTTCTTATAGGGCCAATGGGTGCTGGAAAAAGCACCATTGGCCGTTTACTTTCCGCTGAACTCAAGCTGGAATTCTTTGACTCTGATAAGGTCATTGAAGAGCGCTGTGGTGCCAATATTCCCTGGATCTTTGATATGGAAGGGGAAAGTGGATTTCGTGAGCGTGAAGAGCAGGCCATTGATGAGCTGACTCAGATGGGCTCAATTGTCCTCGCGACAGGTGGTGGGGTGGTTATGCGTGAAGCGAACCGCCGCCATCTGAGCGCACGCGGCACGGTCGTTTATCTTTGCACCTCGGTCGAGCAACAGCTTGCGCGTACGGCCAAAGATAAAAACCGTCCGTTGCTGCAGGCAGAAAACCCGGAGCGTATTCTGCGCGACCTGTTCAGTGCCCGCGACCCGTTGTATCGGGAAATTGCAGACATCATTATTGAAACCGACCAGCGCAACCCGCGCTGGGTGGTGCAGGAACTTAAAAGGCTTATAAAAGGCTGACACACATGAATACCCTGACCGTCGATCTGGGCGACCGCAGCTACCCGATTTTTATCGGAGCCGGGCTGCTCGGCGATTCTGCGTTATACACCCCTTATATTAAAGGCCGCCAGGTTCTTATCGTCACCAATGAAACCGTCGCTCCTTTATACCTGCAGCAGGTCAAAGCGGCGCTGGCGGATTATCAGGTGGATGAAGTCATCCTGCCGGATGGCGAGGCCTACAAAGATCTCAGTACACTGAACCTGATCTATGATGCCCTGCTGCAGAAGCAGCATAACCGTACGACAACTCTGCTGGCCCTTGGTGGCGGCGTTGTTGGTGATATGTGCGGTTATGCTGCCGCTTCGTATCAGCGTGGGGTGAACTTTATTCAGGTACCGACCACGCTGTTATCTCAGGTAGATTCTTCTGTCGGCGGTAAGACCGGCGTGAACCACCCGCTGGGTAAAAACATGATCGGCGCCTTTCATCAGCCGCAGTGTGTGATCGCCGATACCACTACCCTGCACACCCTGCCTGAGCGTGAGCTGTCAGCCGGTCTGGCGGAGGTGATCAAATACGGTCTTATCTGTGACTCCGCTTTTTATCAGTGGATTAAAGACAATATTCAGGCTCTGATGGCGCGTGAACCGCAGGCTCTGGCGTATGCGATTGAACGATCCTGCCAGGATAAGGCCGAAGTGGTGGCACAGGATGAAACCGAATCCGGTATCCGCGCGATTCTGAATCTGGGCCATACCTTTGGCCATGCGATCGAAGCCCATCAGGGTTATGGTCAGTGGCTGCATGGTGAGGCTGTTGGTGCCGGTATGCTGATGGCAGCTGACCTTGGCTGGCGGATGGAGCATATCAGTGCTGATGAATTGCGTGAGCTGCGCTCATTACTGCAGGCGGCGCAATTGCCTGTGGTCGGGCCGGCCAATATGTCAGTGGAAGACTATCTGTCACGTATGCAGGTGGATAAAAAAGTGCTGGACGGTCGCATTCGCCTGGTACTGCTGCAGCGTATTGGCGAGGCTTATATGACCTCGGATGTACCAAAAGACCTGTTGACGCAAACCCTGCTGGCAGGGGATAAACTCGGTACGGCTTAACTCAGACCCTGAAGGAGGCACTATGGAAACCGATTTTAATCTGGATCTGGACGCGCATCGCAACAGCAGCACTGCAGATCCGGAAAACGGATACCATTTGCCTTTGCCGCAGTTACTGTCTGGTCAGCGCAAGCATCTCGAGTTGCTTGCGCATCTGGCGTCTTACAGCGAGCTTCTGGTTGCCGTAACCGGGCCTGAAGGCAGTGGTAAGACCGTTCTGTCCCAGGCTCTGGCTGCTCAACGTGAAGAACCGGAAGAAAGCCTGTTTATTACCGCAGATCTGATGCTGGGTATGCCGGCCATCCTCAATCAGATTGCCCGCTACTGGGATATGCCGCAGCTGGCCGATGATATTGTTCATGCCCGCGAAGCCATCAAAGATATTGCTCTGCTGCGCTACAACGATGGTATCAGTCTGCTGGTGATTATTGATCAGGCCGACCAGCTTGATGCTGATACTCTTAATGAAATAGCTCACTTTGCGCTGCTGGCCCCTCAAGCAATATCTTTTGCGTTATTTGGTCAGCCGGGTTTTGAGCTGGCATTCCGCGAAAGCCCGGCGCAGGCGCCTGTGCACGTACTGCATCTTGAGCCTCTGTCACTCGACGATTCCGCCGCGCTGATTCAGCAGGTGTTCAGCCCGGGTCAGCCATTGGCGCTGAGTCAGGATGAACTGCTGTTTATCTGGCAGCAATCGGGTGGCTGGCCGCAGTCGCTGTTGCATCAGGCTGAAGATTATCTGCTGTCACCCGGAATGGCTGAAGCGGTACCGGCAGCCAAAGCAACGGCTCAGGCCAACCGTTTTCCTTTATTGCATATGCTGGCGATTGCCGGTGTGGCTGCGGCACTGATTGTTTCCTTTCTGTACCGCGATGCTGATGAGCCGGCGACGCTTGTTCCCGCCACCTTGCCGGATAACTCACTGGCGGTTACGGATACACTCACTGACAGTGAGCAATCACCTTTTATCAGTACTCCCGCGAGCGGCAATGAGAGTATTGAATCTGAAAGTATTGAAACAACAGAAATCACTCCACCTGTTGTGAAAACCGACAGTACAGCCGGAGAGCCTGATTACAATTATTCCGCAGCAGAAACCTCTGCCGGAAGTACTGAAACACAGCCTGAAACTGTGGCCTCTGTGCCGACTCAGGTGCCGACTCAGGCACCGGTTGCAGAAACAACCGCTATCGCCGCGCCGGTGGCCAGACAGCCGGTCAGCACTCCTGCTGCAGCTGAAGTGACCGCGCCTGCCGTTGTCAAACCGCAGCGCAGCCCCGATGAGCGTGCCTTGCTGGCAGCGAACAGTGGTTTTGTTGTGCAACTGTTTGGTAGCTATCAGGCGGAGAATGCCAAAGGTTTCCGCCAGCAGTGGCAATCGCAGGTTGCAGGTTCGCTGTACCAGTACCGTACCGAGCATAATAACCGTCCGTGGTTTGTCGTGGTGGCGGGTGTTTATGGCAATCGCGCCGAAGCCAAAGCTGCGGTAAATGCGCTGCCGCGGGAACTGCGTACGCAGTCTCCCTGGATTCGTGAGGTTTCTGCGGTGCAGGATGTACTGCGCTGAGAAGGCTTTTCTGACTGCTATTTAACTCCTCAGGCAGCCTTCCGTTGCTGCCTTACAACAATACGCAAAAACGCTCATATTTGTGACAGGGCCCTCAGATGTGTAGAATGAGCGTCCTTTTGTCTCGATGCTGCTTAAATTTTGAGCATTAGGCTGTTGTAAGCCCTTGATTTTTCAATTGTTTTTACTGATGAGAGCTGTTCTATGAGAACTGGTCTGTATACTCCAGGCGACTTTAAGGACAACTGTGGATTCGGTTTGTTAGCCCATCTGGAAGGGCAGCCGAGTCACAAGCTGTTAACGACAGCAATCGAATCCTTAACCTGTATGACACACCGTGGCGGTATTGCTGCGGATGGCAAAACCGGTGACGGATGCGGTCTGTTGATCCAGAAGCCGGATTCTTTCCTGCGTGCTGTATCTGCACAAGCAGGTATTGAATTACCGGCTCAGTACGCTGTTGGTATGCTGTTTATGGATCTTGACGATGCCATTTTCAGCAAGCAGAAAACCGCCGTTGAGCAAGCTCTCAGCAGTCAGGGTCTGTCTGTATTGGGCTGGCGCACCGTGCCAACCAATAATGACTGCCTGGGACCGATGGCTATCGACTGCCTGCCGCGTTTTGAGCAGGTATTTATTGCTGCCGACTCTGAGCTGGACGAAACCACGTTCGCCGTGAAGCTGTTCTACGCGCGTCGCTACGCCGAGAAAGCACTGAGCGAATACCCGGATTTCTACATCGCCAGTCTGTCAGACCGCGTGCTGTCCTATAAAGGTCTGACCATGCCGGTCGATCTGCCGAACTTCTTCCTGGATCTCGGTGACGAGCGTATGGAAACCGCTATCTGCGTATTCCATCAGCGTTTCTCTACCAACACCATGCCGCGCTGGCAGCTGGCTCAGCCGTTCCGCATGCTGGCGCACAACGGTGAGATCAACACCATTCAGGGTAACCGCAGCTGGGCCAATGCCCGTACCGGTAAGTACCAGAGCGATCTGCTGCCTAACCTGAGTGATCTTGCTCCTATTGTTAACACCACAGGTTCTGACTCTTCCTCCATGGACAACATGCTGGAATTGCTGGTTACCGGTGGTATGAACCTGTTCCGTGCCATCCGTATGATGATTCCGCCTGCCTGGCAGAACGTCGAAACTATGGATGCCGATCTGCGTTCTTTCTATGAATACAACTCCATGCATATGGAGCCGTGGGACGGCCCGGCTGGTCTGGTTATTACTGATGGCCGTTACGCCGTGTGTGGCCTTGACCGTAACGGTCTGCGTCCATCGCGCTGGGTTATCACCAAAGACAACTTCATCACCGTTGCGTCTGAAGTCGGTGTTTACGGTTACAAGCCGGAAGATGTCGTGGCCAAAGGCCGTGTCGGCCCGGGTGAAATCCTCGCGATTGATACCAAAGAAGGTAAGTTGCTTAACGCCGCAGACATCGACAATGCGCTGAAGTCTGAGTTCCCGTACAAGAAATGGCTGAAAGAAAACGCCATCCGTATGGAAAGTCAGCTGTTGCTGCAAAAAGTTGATGATGCTGAAGCGCTGTCCGGCGATCAGCTCAATACCCATCAGAAGCTGCAACTGGTTACCAACGAAGAGCGTGATCAGGTGCTGCGCCCTATGGGCGAAGAAGGTCAGGAAGCGACTGGCTCTATGGGCGATGACACGCCAATGGCCGTGCTGTCTCAGCGCGTACGCCATATGGCCGATTACTTCCGCCAGCAGTTTGCGCAGGTTACCAACCCGCCGATCGATCCGCTGCGTGAAGCTATCGTGATGTCGCTGGAAACCTGCATCGGTGCCGAGAAAAACGTGTTCGAAACCGGTGCTGATCATGCCAACCGCATCATCCTGACCTCACCGGTACTGTCACCGCTGAAATTCCATGGCCTGAAAACCACCGGTCTGGAAGCGTTTTCTCATACCACCCTGTCGCTGGCATTTGACCCGGCAGTGGGTCTGCAGCAGGCGGTGATCAACCTGGCCGATCAGGCTGAACAGGCGATGCGTAACGGTACCGTTATGATCATCCTGTCGGACCGCGATGTGAACGACAGCCAATGGGTTATTCCTGCGGTTATGGCAACCGGTGCTGTGCATCACCGTCTGGTTAAACAGGGCCTGCGCACCAACGGTAATATCATCGTTGAAACCGGTTCTGCCCGTGACGCGCATCAGTTTGCTGTGCTGTTGGGCTTCGGCGCGACCGCGGTTTATCCGTGGCTGGCTTATGACGTACTGACCGATCTGCACCGCACCAACGAATTACTGGGCGATCCGCTGAAGTCTCAGCAGAACTTCCGCAAAGCCATCCGTAAGGGCCTGCTGAAAGTGATGTCCAAAATGGGTATCTCGACCGTGGCCTCTTACCGTGGTTCGCAGCTGTTTGAAGCTGTGGGTCTGAGCAGAGAAGTTGTGGACCTGTGCTTCTGTGGTGTGACCAGCCGTATTCAGGGCGCAACCTTTGCCGATTTCGAAGAAGATCTCGAGCTGGTGCGTAAAAACGCCTGGAAGACCCGTAAGAAAATCGACCAGGGCGGTCTGATCAAATACGTGCACGGCGGTGAGTACCACGCCTATAACCCGGATGTTGTGAAAAACATTCAGGAAGCCGTACAGACCAACAGTCAGGCAGCCTATGACCGTTTCGCCGATCTGGTGAACAAGCGTCCGGTAGCGACTATCCGTGACCTGCTGAGCCTGCGTAAAGACATCACGCCAATCGATATCAGCGAAGTGGAACCGGCTGAGAAGCTGTTCCCGCGCTTTGATACTGCGGCGATGTCTCTGGGTGCGTTGTCGCCTGAAGCGCACGAAGCACTGGCTGAAGCCATGAACGAACTGGGTGGCCGTTCCAACTCCGGTGAGGGCGGTGAAGATCCGGCCCGTTACGGCACCAACAAAAACTCCAAGATCAAGCAGATTGCTTCCGGTCGTTTTGGTGTAACCCCGGCCTATCTGGCCAGCGCTGATGTGCTGCAGATTAAAGTCGCTCAGGGTGCCAAGCCGGGTGAAGGTGGTCAGCTGCCGGGTGGTAAGGTTAATGACCTGATCGCGACCCTGCGTTACTCCGTGCCTGGTGTAACCCTGATTTCGCCTCCACCGCACCACGACATCTACTCGATTGAAGATCTGGCACAGCTGATCTTTGACCTGAAGCAGGTGAATCCGAATGCTCTGGTATCGGTGAAGCTGGTATCTGAGCCGGGTGTGGGCACGATCGCAGCCGGTGTTGCCAAGGCTTACGCCGACCTGATCACCATCTCCGGTTATGACGGTGGTACAGCGGCTTCGCCGATCACCTCGATTAAATATGCCGGTTCGCCATGGGAGCTGGGTCTGTCCGAAGCTCACCAGGCGCTGCGTGCCAACGACCTGCGCGGTAAGGTCCGCGTACAGACCGACGGTGGTCTGAAGTCTGGTCTGGACGTGGTGAAAGCGGCGATTCTAGGTGCTGAATCTTTCGGTTTCGGTACGCTGCCAATGGTGGCTGTGGGTTGTAAGTACCTGCGTATCTGTCACCTGAACAACTGTGCGACCGGTGTTGCCACCCAGAACGATGGTCTGCGTGAAGAGCACTACATCGGTACCGCCGAGATGGTGAAAAACTACTTCCGCTTCCTCGCTGAAGAAGTACGCGGCTGGATGGCTCAGCTGGGTGTGCGCAGCATGGAAGAGCTGGTTGGTCGTACTGATCTGCTGGACATGCTGGAAGGTCTGACCAGCAAGCAGCGTAATCTGGATCTGATGCCGTTACTGGCTAACGACCATATTCCTGCTGATAAGCCGCATACGGTTAAGGTCGAACGCAACACTCCATACGATGAAGGCCTGTTGGCTGAGCGCATGGTGCAGGATGTTCTGCCAGCTATTGAAAATAAAGCTGGCGGTGAATTCAGTTTCCGCATCACCAACTGTGACCGCTCTATCGGTGCGCGTCTGTCCGGTGAGATTGCCAAGCGTTATGGCAACCAGGGCATGGCTGACAAGCCAGTACGCATGAATCTGACCGGGGTTGCCGGTCAGTCATTCGGCGTGTGGAACGCTGGTGGTCTGGAAATGGTGCTGGAAGGTGATGCCAACGATTACGTGGGTAAAGGTATGACCGGCGGTAAGCTGGTGATCTTCCCACCAAAAGGTTCGGCCTTTAATTCGAATGACACCTCTATCGTTGGTAACACCTGTCTGTATGGTGCAACTGGCGGTAAATTGCTGGCGGCCGGCCGTGCCGGTGAGCGTTTCGGTGTACGTAACTCCGGTGCGCATGCGGTTGTTGAAGGCGCAGGCGATCACTGCTGCGAATACATGACTGGCGGTATGGTCTGTGTGCTGGGCGCAACCGGCTATAACTTCGGTGCAGGTATGACCGGTGGTTTTGCTTATGTACTCGACCTCGATAACAGCTTTGTCGACAAGTACAACCACGAGCTGGTGGATATCCATCGTATCTCCAACGAACTGACCGAAGCACACCGCAGCCATCTGCGCGGCGTGCTGCGTGAATTCGTCGGCGAGACCGGCAGCGCCTGGGGGCAGACCATTCTGGATGACTTCGATGGCTTCATCGGTAAATTCTGGCTGGTGAAACCAAAAGCGGCCGACTTACAACAATTGCTGAATAACACCCGTGCTCGTCCTGAGTAATCGGTACAGGACGAGAGAGAGAGGTTCGAGATGGCGCAACGTCTGAACAATAATTTCCAGTTTGTCGAAGTGGGTCGTCAGGACCCGGCAAAAAAATCCATCGATCTGCGCAAAGCGCAGTTCGTGGAGATTTATGAGCCTTTCAAACAGGAACAGGTTAATGACCAGGCACACCGCTGCCTGGCGTGTGGTAACCCATACTGCGAGTGGAAGTGCCCGGTACACAACTACATTCCTAACTGGCTGAAGCTGGCCAGCGAAGGCAACATTCTGGAAGCGGTAGAGCTGAGCCATCAGACCAATACCCTGCCGGAAGTCTGTGGCCGCGTGTGTCCGCAGGACCGTCTGTGTGAAGGGGCCTGTACCCTGAACGACGGCTTTGGCGCAGTGACCATTGGTAATGTTGAGAAATACATTACCGATACAGCCTTCGCTATGGGCTGGAAGCCGGATATGTCGAAAGTGGTGCCAACCGGTAAGCGTGTGGCAATTATCGGTGCCGGCCCTGCAGGCCTTGGTGCGGCCGACGTACTGGTACGTAATGGTGTTACTCCGGTTGTGTTCGATAAGTACCCGGAAATCGGCGGTCTGCTGACCTTCGGTATTCCTGAGTTCAAACTGGAGAAGAGTGTGATGGTTAACCGTCGTAACGTCTTTGAAGGTATGGGTGTGGAATTCCGCCTGAACACTGAAGTGGGTAAAGATATCGATTTCCAGAGCATTGTTGATGAATTCGACGCCGTGTTCCTGGGAATGGGCACCTACAACTACATGAAGGGCGGCTTCCCGGGTGAAGATCTGCCGGGCGTTCATGACGCACTGGATTTCCTCATCTCCAACGTCAACCGTAACCTCGGCTTTGAGAAAGACGCCGCGGATTTTGTCAGCGTTAAAGGCAAGAAAGTTGTGGTTCTTGGTGGTGGTGATACGGCGATGGACTGTAACCGTACCTCCATCCGTCAGGGCGCAGCCAAAGTAACCTGTGCTTACCGTCGTGATGAAGACAACATGCCGGGTTCCAAGCGCGAAGTGGTTAACGCCCGTGAAGAAGGTGTGAACTTCCTGTTCAACCGTCAGCCGGTTGCCATTGTTGGCGATGGCAAAGTGGAAGGCGTAAAAGTCGTGACCACGCAGATGGGTGAGCCTGATGAAAACGGCCGTCGCCGTCCGGAAGTGGTGGAAGGTTCTGAAGAGATCCTGCCAGCAGACGCGGTACTGGTGGCTTTCGGTTTCCGTCCAAGCCCGGCGCCATGGTTTAAGGATTTCGGTATCGAACTGAACAGCTGGGATGGTGTGGTTGCACCGGAAGAGCAGGAGTTCAAGTTCCAGACCACCAATCCGAAAGTGTTTGCCGGTGGCGATATGGTGCGTGGCTCTGACCTGGTGGTTACTGCCATCTGGGAAGGCCGTAACGCTGCTGAAGGTATTCTCGACTACCTCGACGTATAAGCCATTTTCTGCCGGTATCGGGCAGAATGTGACAAACGGCATAAAACGCGGCTTACCCGGTGGGTAGCCGCGTTTTTGTTTATGGCCTCTTTAACCGCAGCAATGCTATCCTAACCGGCAATAAGAATACTGTTGGGACAATTACAAATGGAGCGCGCGCGCATGTTCAAGCCCACTGCATTAATCAGTCTTCTGCTGACCCTTCTTCTGACCGCCTGTGGTGGTGATAGTGGTGGTTCGGTGGTTGGTGGAACCAATACGGATTCCGGTAGTGATGGTACAACGGATACTGTCGATAACGGTGATGGTACAACCAGTGATGTAACGACTGGTACCAATATTACCAATCCTCGCTTAGGTAATGGAACGGGTGCAAGCTTTGCTGTCGGCGTGCTTGATATCAGTGATACAGCGCTGAGTGCTGGTGGTACAACCAATATTTCCGCAACTATTGTTGATGCTGATCGCAGTAACGCCAAGATTGTTTCTCAGCAATATGGCGTTGAATTCTCTTCAACCTGTTCTGAGGCAGATCCGGCTAAAGCTTCTTTTAGCCGCGATGAAAGTGTGACCTCCAGTGGCGAAGTTTCTGTAACTTACGAAGCAAAAGGTTGTTCAGGTACAGATATTATCTCGTTTAAGTTGTACGCCTCTACGGATGGTACTGTTGATAAAACAAAGGTACTTCATAGTGCAACCGGCACTATTACGGTACAGCCTCCGGAAGTTGGTGCTATTACTTATGTAGGAACTTCAGCACCAGCGATTTCTATTTCAACGATTGGTGATCCTGTTTTACCAAAGCTTTCTTCGGTCACCTTCCGTGTTCTTGATCGCACCAATAATCCAATTGGTGGCAAGTCGGTATCTTTTGAACTCACCAATTCAACAGGCGGCGTTAACCTGGCTCTCAGTTCCGGGATTACTGATGAGAATGGTGATGTAAAAGCCATTGTGCGTGCCGGTACAACCCACACAGTAACTTCTGTGCGTGCGGTAACTCTGGCTAACGATGGTGTCACTAACATTATCACCAGTTCGCAGCCGATTTCCGTGACAACTGGTATTGCTGACCAAGACAGCTTTGCTATTGCTGCCGATATTCTTAACCCTGGTGCCTTTAATGTATCCGGTGTTGAAGTAAATGTGACCGCTTATGCTGCGGACCAGTTCCAGAACCCGGTGCCCGACGGCACTATCATTAATTTTACGGCCGAGAGCGGCATCATCGGTTCCAGTTGCCCCACGACCAAAGGCTCCTGTTCAGTAAAATGGTCCAGTTCAGGTGTGCGTCCTGGCCAGCATGATGCGGCTTTACAGCGGGTTAATGAAATTGATCAGCAGTTGGCTACAACCGTATTAGGTATGACAACCATTCTGGCTTATACCCAGGGCGAAAGTGGTTTTACGGATAGTAATAACAACGGTTTATTCGATGCGGATGAGCCTTTTGTTACCTTCCCGGAGGCCTTCCGTGATGATAACTGGAGCAGCGTTGTTGATATGGGAACGAATGCCCGTCCGGTTGAGTTTTTCTCCGACTTCAATAACAACGGTACATACGATGCAGCCCCTACAACCTATCAGGGAGTTATGTGCACTGACGCAGCCAAAGGTGTTGGCCACTGCGGTAGTCTGATGAATGTCCGCAGCAGTTTGCGATTAATGCAGTCAGTGGCAGATTCAGTTCGCATCCGTTACTTTAATGCTACTGGACCAAATACTTTTACCGAGATTGCTGGCGGACCTGCCATTGCTGCGAGTGGAACTTTTTATGTGGTTTTGCAGGATGGGAATGGCAACATTCCTGCCAATGGTGCAGCACTGGCGGTATCCGGCGACGGTTATAAGATTTTCTCTGATGCCGGGCCGGTTCGTAATTCCGTTGGTGAACTGGATCTGACGGGTGCTCTAGGGTTACCGAGCTATGGCGCCTTCTATCGGGTCAGTTATGTGGCGGAAGCAACGCCCGTTTCGATTGAAGTGTCGGCCACAAGCGGCAATCTCACGGTCAAAAATCTGTTAAATTGATTTTTTAACTCAAAACCCGGCTCCGGCCGGGTTTTTTGTGCCTGCAATCTGCTGACAGGCACTGTTCTGCCCTTTGCTGCGCAAAGTCAAAAATCGCCTAGGCGATTTTTTGGTATGATAGCGCGCAAATTCTCTGGTGCTGATTTAGGTATTCCATGTCTGAACTGAAAAATGATCGCTTTCTTAAGGCTTTGCTCCGTCAACCGGTTGACCGCACTCCGGTGTGGATGATGCGCCAGGCCGGGCGTTACCTGCCGGAATACCGCGCCAGCCGTGCTCAGGCCGGTGACTTTATGTCGCTGTGTAAGAACCCTGAACTGGCCTGTGAAGTCACCATTCAGCCACTGGACCGCTTTCCGCTGGATGCGGCGATCCTGTTCTCTGACATCCTGACCATTCCCGATGCGATGGGACTGGGTCTGTATTTTGAGACTGGCGAAGGCCCGCGCTTCAATAAAATCATCCGCACCGAAGCCGATGTGCAGAGTCTGAACGTGGTGAATACCGCCGCCGATCTGGATTATGTGCTGAAAGCGGTTTCCACCATTCGCCGCGAACTGAATGGCCGCGTACCACTGATCGGTTTCTCCGGTAGTCCGTGGACGCTGGCGACCTATATGGTTGAAGGTGGCTCGTCGAAAGATTTCCGCCACGTGAAGGCGATGATGTATGACACGCCGGAAGTGATGCACCAGCTGCTGGATGTACTGGCAAAATCTGTGATCGATTATCTGAATGCGCAGATCAAAGCCGGTGCCCAGGCGGTGCAGATCTTTGATACCTGGGGCGGCAGTCTGAGTGATGTGGCTTACCGTGAATTCTCGCTGAAGTATATGCAGCAGATTGTGGCTGGTCTGATCCGCGAACACGATGGCCAGAAAATTCCGGTTATTCTGTTCACCAAAGGCGGTGGTCAATGGCTGGAAGCCATGGCCGATACCGGTGCCGATGCGCTGGGCCTCGACTGGACAACGGATCTGGGTAACGCCCGTGGTCGCGTGGGTAACCGGGTGGCGCTGCAGGGTAATATGGATCCGTCTGTGCTGTACGCTTCACCGAAAACCATCCGTGCCGAGGTTAAACGCATCCTCGACAGCTACGGCAATGGCTCTGGCCATGTGTTTAACCTGGGTCATGGCATTCATCAGTTTGTCGATCCGGAACATGCCAAGGCCTTTGTTGAGGCTGTGGTTGAGTTAAGTCCTGAGTACCACCAGGGCTGAGCGCGACGATTATCCCTTAGCTATCCGGGCCGGAGTTTCGTAGGGAACTCCGGCTTTTTTATAACTGTATGATTTCTTTGTATTTATTCTGGTTATCTGGTTAGGCACGGCTGACAATTCTTTGCATCGCAATGTCGCCTTTTGTGTAGCGCGGGCGCTGATCATGCTATCTTTTGGCGGTTCAGGTCATGGTGGATGACCGTCACCTTCAGGTATGAGGCTTTCATTTTTATGAATCTGCTCTGGATTCCGTTGCTGCCATTGCTGGGAACTTTGGTGCCATTACTCAGCTATCGCTTTGGTCGTACGGCGACGGCCGCGCTGACCGCATTACTGCCGGCGATATCACTGATTCTGGTGGTACAGGCTATTCCGGCGGTTTTTGCCGGTGAGGCTTTAACCTGGCAGGCCAGCTGGATTCCGCAGATTGGCCTTAATCTGGCCTTTCATCTTGATGGTCTGGCTCTGCTGTTCAGTCTGCTGATTCTGGGGATTGGTCTGCTGGTTATTCTGTATGCGCGTTATTACCTGTCTGATAACGATCATATGGGGCGCTTTTATTCGTATCTGATTCTGTTTATGACCGCCATGCTCGGCGTGGTGCTGTCGAATAACCTGCTGCAGCTGTGGTTCTTCTGGGAGCTGACCAGTATCAGCTCCTTTCTGCTGATCAGTTTCTGGTCACATAAGACCGATGCCCGTAAGGGTGCCCGTATGGCACTGACCATCACCGGTGCCGGTGGTCTGGCTTTGCTGGGCGCGTTGATTCTTATTGGTCAGACGGTGGGCAGCTACGACTTACGAACCGTGTTGGCGAGTGGTGATGTACTGCGTGAGAGTACGGTGTATCCGGTCATTATTGTGCTGTTCCTGCTGGGAGCGTTTACTAAGTCAGCACAATTTCCGTTCCATTTCTGGCTGCCGCATGCCATGGCGGCACCGACGCCGGTTTCCGCCTACCTGCACTCGGCCACTATGGTGAAAGCCGGTGTATTTTTGCTGGCGCGTTTTTATCCGGTGCTGGCGGATACTGATCTGTGGTTTGTGATTGTCAGTATGGTGGGTCTGGCTACCTTGCTGCTGGGCGCTTATACCGCTTTGTTCAAACACGATTTAAAAGGACTGCTGGCGTATTCCACCATCAGTCATCTGGGTCTGATTACGCTGCTGTTTGGTCTGGATACCGAGCTGGCGGCCATTGCCGCGGTATTCCATATTATTAACCACGCAGTATTCAAAGCGTCATTATTTATGGCGGCGGGGATTATTGACCACGAGTCCGGTTCGCGTGATATGCGTCAGCTGAATGGTCTGTGGAAATATATGCCGTATACCGCAACGTTAGCGATGGTGGCTGCAGCATCCATGGCGGGCGTTCCTTTGCTGAATGGCTTCTTATCGAAAGAAATGCTGTTTGCCGAAACTCTGCATCAGGCCACGCTTGGGTCGTTATCCTGGTTGATTCCATTGCTGGCAACCATTGGTGGAGCACTGGCGGTGGCTTACTCGCTGCGTTTTATTCACGACGTATTTTTTAATGGCGAACCCATTAATCTGCCACGCACTCCACACGAGCCTCCGCGTTATATGCGTGTACCGGTAGAAATTCTCGTTGTGCTCTGTCTGCTGGTCGGTATCGTCCCTGACTTTGCCGTTGGTGATTTATTAAATGCGGCTGCCAGTGCTGTGCTGCATAAGCCGCTACCGGATTTCAGTCTGGCGGTATGGCATGGTTTTAACGGCCCTTTGCTGATGAGCCTGCTGGCGGTGGCTGGTGGCGCTACGCTGTATTATAACCGCCGCCATCTGTTTGCCTTTCAGGGGCAATTTGCCGACTTCGATGCAAAAATCGAATTTGAAAAAGGCATTCAGTGGACCACTGAGAAAGCCGCCGTTATTCACCGCTGGCTCGATAATGCCTCACTGCAGCGTTATGTTTTCCTGCTGATTATATTCTCGCTGTTTGTTACCGCCTGGCCGCTGCTGCAGCTGGAAAATGCTCAGGGCAGCCGGCCACAGTTACCGGTTAATGGCATAGTGCTGGTGGCTGCCGGATTGCTGATTATCGGCACACTGGCAACGGTAATTTTCAGTCATCTGCGCTTACTGGCGCTGATTATGATTTCTATTGTCGGCCTGATTGTGGCTATCGCCTTCGCTTACTTTTCTGCTCCCGATCTTGCCCTGACTCAGCTGTCGGTAGAGGTGGCGACCATTATCCTGTTTTTGCTGGCGCTGTATTTTCTGCCACAGAAAACGCCACTGCGTGACAGCTCACCACGGCGGATTGTGCGTGATCTGAGCATTGCCTCGCTGGTGGGTGCAGTGATTGGTACTCTGTGTTACGCCATGCTGACCCGGCCATTGCACAGTATTTCCGAGTTCTTTATTGCCAACAGTAAAACCGGCGGTGGCGGCACCAATGTGGTGAACGTGATTCTGGTGGACTTCCGTGGTTTTGATACGCTGGGTGAAATTACCGTTCTGGCGATTGCCGGTCTGGGTATTTATAAACTGCTGGCCGGAATGCGCTTATACGTTCCTGCTGCAGATTCTGAAGGCCGGCCATGGGCTAAAGATAAAAACCCGATGATGCTGGCGCTGATTTCACAGAGCCTGTTGCCACTCGCTTTGCTGGTGTCGGCTTATATTTTCCTGCGTGGCCATAACATGCCGGGCGGTGGTTTTATCGCGGGCCTGATTACCGCCATTGCTTTAATCCAGCAGTACATCGCTCATGGTGTGGCATGGATGAAAATCAGACTGAATTTCCCGTATCACTGGCTGATTGCTGCAGGTTTACTGTTGGCAACGTTCTCTGGTTTGGGTAGCTGGCTGTTTGGCCAACCCTTCTTAACCACCTGGTTTGATTATTTTTCGCTGCCCTGGATTGGTAAATTCGAACTGGCCAGTGCCATGGTATTTGATTTAGGGGTTTATTTTACGGTGATCGGTGCAACACTTCTGATTCTGGCAAACCTTGGTCAGCTAACCACCAGTGAGCGGCCACTGCCGGGAGGAAAATAATGGAAACAATTTATGCAATCTGTGTAGGGATAATGACTGCGGGTGGTGTGTTTCTGGTGCTGCGTGGTTATACCTTCGCGGTGGTGCTGGGGCTGACACTGCTGTCTTACGCGGTCAATCTGTTCTTATTTGCCAGTGGACGTCTGGTGATTAATGGCGCCGCAATTCTTGGGGAGTCGGAAGTGTATGCCGACCCCTTACCACAGGCGCTGGTATTAACTGCGATTGTAATTGGTTTCGCCATGACGGCCTTTGCACTGATTCTGGCACTGCGTGCCCGTGCTGATCTGGGTAATGATCAGGTTGATGGAGATAACGACTGAATATGCTGCAGCATCTGATCTTTTTCCCGGTTTTATTGCCTCTGCTGGCAGGTATCTTTTTATTGCTGCCACCACTGCATGGGCATGTTCAGCGTCAGCGTGTGACCGTATTTCTGGTCAATATTCTGCTGCTGGTCAGTGCCGTGCTGCTGTTGCAGCAAAGCCTGCAGCACGAACCGCAAATGTACATGATGGGTAACTGGCAGGCGCCGTTTGGTATCGCTCTGGTTAACGATAAGCTGGCGGCCATTATGTTGCTGCTCAGTGCAGTGTTGGGCTTTGCCGTACATTTATACGCCTGCGCCGGCGATGATCAGCGAGGACCTTTTTTCCATCCGTTGTTTATGTTTCAGCTGATGGGGATTAACGGTGCATTTTTAACCGGCGATGTATTTAACCTCTTCGTATTCTTCGAAATTCTGCTGATCGCTTCATACTCGTTGCTGATCCATGGCGGTGGTAAGCAGCGGACTCAGGCTGCCGTACATTATGTGTTTCTGAATCTGGTGGGCTCGGCCTTTTTCCTCTTTGGTCTGGGAATTATTTACGCCACTTTCGGCACGCTCAATCTGGCCGATATGGCGCATAAAGCTGCGCAGCTAAACAGTGAAGATGTCGCACTGGCAAAAGCGGGCGGGCTGTTATTACTGGTTGTATTTGGTCTTAAAGCCGCGTTATTACCTCTGCACTTCTGGCTGCCGCGCACTTACGCCCATACCTCCACACCGGTTGCCGCGTTGTTTGCCATTATGACCAAGGTGGGCATTTACAGTATCTGGCGCGTGCATACGGCGGTGTTCGGTGAATTTGGTGGTGAACTGGCAAATATTGCCATCAGCTGGTTGTGGCCGTTGGCACTGGCAACGTTGGTTGCCGGCATTATCGCTTTGCTGGCCAGCCAGACACTGAAAATGCTGGCGGCTAATCTGGTGGTGGTTTCTGCGGGTTCATTGCTGCTGACGATTGCGCTTAATACTCCGCAGGCAACCGCCGCGGGGTTGTATTATTTAATTCACAGCACGCTGATGGCCGCTGCTTTGTTCCTGATTGCGGGCCTTGTACATGAACAGCGCGGGCAGGCACAGGATCGTTTTGTGCGTTCGCGTCCGGTTAACCAGCCGGCACTGCTTGGCGGCTTATTTTTTATCGCAGCCTTGGCATTAATCGGTATGCCACCGCTGTCCGGTTTTGTTGGCAAAATCATGTTATTGCAGGCTGCGGGCGCGGGAGCAGACGCTGCCTGGATCTGGCCGCCACTGCTTATTTCCGGTCTGGCAGCGCTGATTATGTTTTCCCGTGCGGGTACCACTTTATTCTGGCGTGTGCAGGGAACGTCACAAAATCAGGTTATGGCACATCCGCTGCAGATTACAGCGATCGTTGTGTTATTGCTGACGTCGCCTTTGATGGTGATCTGGGGTGGTGCTCTGACAGATATGACGATGGCCGCTGCCAATGAATTACACCGGTTACCCCAGCCGTTGAGTCCGGCGGTAAGCACAGTGCAGGAGGTGCTGAAATGAAACGCTGGTTACCGATGCCACTGCACACTTTACTGCTATTGCTGGTCTGGCTGTTACTGAATGGTTTTTCTGCCGGGCACTTTGTTCTCGGTGGCTTTCTCGCCTGGCTTATTCCGCTATTAACCGCACCTTATTCGGATCATCAGAGCCGGGCCGGAAAGCCACTGGTGGTTATCCGTTATGTCCTGCGTCTGTTGCTGGATATTGTGTTGTCGAATATTGATGTCGCACGGCGGGTGCTGAAATCCAACCGGAGCCTGCAGCCGGGCTTTGTTGCTTTTCCCCTGGCACTGCAGGGGGATTTTCCGCTGACGGTTTTAGCCAGTACGATTTCCCTGACTCCCGGTACGGTGAGTGTGGATTTTTCCGAAGATAAACAGTGGCTGTATATTCATGCATTGCATATTACCGATGAGCAGGCACTGATTAACGATATTAAGCAGCATTACGAAAAACCCCTGCAGGAGATATTTTCATGCTGAGCCTGACAATATTGCAGGGTGCCGTTTTACTGACATCGACTCTGGTTGTGGTGGCGCTGATTTTAAATATCTGGCGTATGTTGCGTGGTCCGGATATCACTGACCGTATTCTGGCTCTGGATACGCTTTACATAAACAGCATTGCGCTGATTATCCTGCTTGGCCTGTATAACGGTTCGGCCCTGTACTTTGAAGGCGCACTGCTGATTGCCATGCTGGGTTTTGTCAGCACGGCGGCGTTGTGTAAATACCTGTTGCGTGGCGACATTATCGAGTAATGCTTATGGAATCTGTAGTACATATTATCGCTGCGGTGCTGTTGTTAACCGGTGGTTTCTTTGTTTTTGTCGGCTCTGTCGGCCTGTTGAAACTGCCTGACTTTTTTACCCGCCTGCATGCACCAACCAAAGCGACCACAATGGGTATTGGCGCGATTCTGCTGGCCTCTATGGTACTGACAACCATGCGCGATGGTCGTCTGAGCATTCATGAGCTGGTCATCAGCCTGTTTTTGTTTATTACCGCGCCGGTATCTGCGCATATGTTGGCCAAGGCGGCACTGCATCGCCGGGTGAAATTGCTTGATCACAGCAAAAATGCACAATTGGCACCGAAGGCGGCAGAGCAGAAAACACCGGAGTGATTTTCGCCGGGCAGATTACAGATCATTGCTATACTTATCAGTATATAGTCTGAGAAGATTCTGCCGTCTGGGCAAATCACCACCGGAATCAACATGCGTAATGGCAGTCAGTACCAGCAATCCCAGGGGTTGCTGCTGTTTAAAATCAACGAACGGCAGACCTTTGGCCTCGGCACTCTTAAAGTAAAAGAAATTGTGCCCTGGCAGCCATTAACTTCTATTCCACAATCCCATGCAGTTGTTGCCGGTACGGCTTATATCCGTGGTGTTACTATTTCGGTAATCGACCTGGCGGCTGCTATTGGTTATCGCCCGGTCAGTCCGGCAGAAATGAAAGACTGCTTTATTATTATTACCGACTGCCAACGGCAGAATGTTGGTTTTCTGGTGCGTAAAATTGACCGCATTATTGACTACAGCTGGCGCAATATCAGCCCGCCACCCAGTGCTGCCGGGCGGCATATTTATTCCACCGGTATTATTGAGTATGACAAGAAGCTGATTCAGCTGCTGGATATTGAAATGGTGCTGTCGACCATCTTTCCGGCCGACGAAGAAACATTGCATGCTGATATCAGCCGTGAAGAGCAGAGCCGCTTACGCATGCATCCTATTTTACTGGTGGATGATTCCAGCGTCGCACGCCGGCAGCTGGCGGAAGCACTGAATCATGTGGATGTGCCGTTTGAGGTTTGCTCCGATGGTAAGCAGGCGTTAACGCTGCTGACCGACGCTGCAGCACGCGGTACACCGTTCGATATTCTGGTCAGCGATATTGAGATGCCGGGGCTGGATGGTTATGAACTGGCTTTTGAAGTGCGTAATAACAGCACGACTCAGGGCATGTACATTATTCTGCACACCTCGCTTTCCAGCGAAATCAGCGTCGACCGTGCCCATCAGGTGGGTGCCAATGAAGCGCTGACGAAATTTGATGCCGCCGAACTGATTCATGCCATGCTGCGTGGTGCTGAGCAGGTTGAACGCGGTGATGTGATTCCCGGTGTGGAAAGCCGCCGCCAGAATTAAAACGGATTCCTGCGACGATTTCCCTGCCGGCTTATCAGCGCTGCTGTTAAACGGCGTTGATGGCTTCCTGTAATTTATCCACACCAATAATGGTCATGCCGGGTATTGCCTGACGCGGAACATTGGCTTTCGGCACGATAGCGCGGGTAAAGCCATGTTTTGCGGCTTCTTTAATGCGTTCCTGACCGGAGGGCACCGGCCGGATTTCTCCGGATAAACCCACCTCACCAAACACGATTAATTCCTGCGGCAATGGCTGATTACGGAAGCTGGATAACGCTGACAGTAACAAGGCCAGATCGGCAGCGGTTTCTCCGACTTTTACCCCACCCACCACGTTGATATACACATCCTGATCCCCCAGATGCACGCCACCGTGGCGATGCAGTGCTGCCAGTAATAAATTCATGCGGTTCTGGTCGAGGCCAACGGCCACCCGTTTCGGATGACCAAAGTGGCTGTCATCGACCAGCGCCTGAATTTCGACCAGCAACGGCCGCGTACCTTCCCAGATCACCATCACCACGCTGCCGGCGGCGGGCTCTTCGCTGCGGCTTAAAAAGATCGAACTGGGGTTTTTGACTTCTTTTAAGCCGCTGTCGAGCATGGCAAAGACGCCCAGCTCATTAATGGCACCAAAACGGTTTTTAATACCGCGCAGGGTACGGAAGCGGCTGTCGCCGGAGCCTTCGAGCATGATCGAGCAATCGATCATATGCTCCAGCACTTTCGGCCCGGCCAGGGTCCCGTCTTTGGTCACGTGGCCGACGAGAAATAAGACGGTGTTGGTTTGTTTGGCGTAGCGGGTCAGGGCCGCTGCGCTTTCACGTACCTGTGACACGCTGCCCGGTGCCGATTCCACGCCCTCAACGTGCATCACCTGAATGGAGTCGATCACCACAATTTTCGGCTGATGCTGCTGCAGGGTGTTAATTAAGCGCTCGACGCTGGTTTCGCTCAGCATATTCAGCTGGTCGGTTGGCAGGCCTAAACGTTTGGCACGCATGGCTACCTGTTGCAGGCTTTCTTCGCCGGTAACGTATAAAGCGGGCATATTCCCGGCCAGCATGCACATAGTCTGCAGCAGGAGTGTGGACTTACCAGCACCGGGATGGCCGCCGATTAAAATGGCCGAGCCCGGCACCAGACCGCCGCCCAGTACCCGGTCAAATTCCAGCATGCCACTGCTGATACGCGGTACTTCGGCCAGATCGACATCGGCCAGACGCTGAATTCCCTGACTGCCCGCGGCGCCGGCATAACCTGCGTAACTGGCATCACGGGACGGGGTTTTGGATGACGATACAACAAATTCCTGCAGCGTATTCCAGGCACCACAGTCGGTACATTGCCCCTGCCATTTGGCGTGTTCAGAGCCACAGTCGTTGCAGACGTAAGCGGTTTTTTTCTTGGCCATAGCGATTTCTGTGCAATAAGCGGAAGGGGAGAGTGTAAGGCATTGCGCGTTCAGCGTCAGGGCCGTTACGTGTTCATCGTCAGGCTCGGTAAAGAGGCTGCATTCTCCCTATGGCGGCGCGGTACAAATTGTTAAACTCCCTGCTTTCCGTCAAACCTGACAATAAGGATAAGATCAGCATGAAAATTGAAACTCAGGCGATTCACGCCGGCTTTGCGGATGATCCGACAACCCGTGCCGTTGCGGTGCCTATTTATCAGACCACTTCATACAGTTTTCGCGATACTCAGCACGGTGCTGACCTGTTTGACCTGAAAGAGCCGGGTAACATTTACACCCGCATCATGAACCCGACCAACGATGTGCTGGAACAGCGCGTTGCCGCGATGGAAGGCGGTATCGCCGCGCTGTGCATGGCATCCGGTATGGCCGCCATTACCGCCAGCATCCAGACCCTGGCCCGTGCCGGCGATAACATCGTCAGCGTCAGCCAGTTATACGGCGGCAGCTATAACCTGTTTGCCCACACTTTCCCGCAGCAGGGCATCGAAGTACGCATGGCCTCCGGTGATGACGTTGCTGCACTGGAAGCGTTAATTGACGATAAAACCCGCGCATTATTCTGTGAGTCGATCGGTAACCCGGCGGGTAACGTGGTGGACATTCAGGCGCTGGCCGATATGGCGCACAAACATGGCGTACCGGTCATCGTCGATAACACCGTTGCCACCCCTTACCTGTGCCGTCCGTTTGAATTCGGTGCCGATATTGTGGTGCATTCGCTGACCAAATACATCGGTGGTCACGGTACCACCGTTGGTGGCGCGATTGTCGATTCCGGTAAATTCCCATGGAAAGATAACCCACGCTTCCCGCACTTTAACCAGCCTGATCCGTCTTACCACGGCGTGGTGTATGCCGATGCCTTTGGTGACGCGGCCTTTATCGGTCGCGCCCGCGTGGTGCCGCTGCGCAATATGGGTGCAGCCCTGTCGCCGTTTAATGCCTTTATGATTCTGCAGGGGCTGGAAACTCTGGCTCTGCGTATGGATCGCCATGTGGAAAACGCGCAGAAAGTGGCTGAATATCTGGCCGCCCATGAGCAGGTTTCCTGGGTGAATTATGCCGGTCTTAAAACCAGCAAATACCACGAACTGGCACAGCGTATGCTGAATGGTAAGCCATCGGCGATTCTCAGCTTTGGTATCAAAGGCGGTGCCGAAGCCGGCGCTAAATTTATTGATGCCCTGCAGATGATCAAGCGTCTGGTAAATATCGGTGATGCCAAGAGTCTGGCCTGTCATCCGGCAACCACCACACACCGTCAGCTGAATGAAAAAGAACTGGCATCCGCCGGTGTCAGCACCGATCTGGTCCGTCTGTCGATTGGTATCGAGCACGTTGACGATATCATTGCCGACGTTGAGCAGGCGCTGAAAGCTGCTCTCTGAGCAGGTTGTATCTGAAAACGTCCGGCGCTGTGCGCCGGACATTCTCCGGAGTTTTTTGGTTATGTCTTTTGGTCAGTTTATTGCCCTGATCTGCACCGTACTATCACTCGGCACCATTGCCGTGACTTATGCCGTTGGCGTAAACGAAGGTACTGCTGTTGCCTGTAATCCTTTCTTTGATGGCTGTACTGACATTACCCATACCGGAATGAAAGGCGATGCCGGATTTATTTTCCGTGGTGGCATGATTGCCGGCTGTGCATTTTTTATTGTCTGGTGGCAGGTAATGCGTACCTGGCTGGCCGGACACAGTGGCCGTATGGCTTTAAATGCCATGCAGTTTTTTGGTGTGATCGCTGCTGTTGGTTTATTGGTCGGGACTGCGGTGCTGGTGCCGGAAAAAGACGCAACCCGCTGGGGTGTGCATGTGCGTGGCGCGAATCTGTTTTTTCAGGGCATGCTGATTGCACTGACAATTAACTATGTATTGATTTTCCGCGCCCGTAAGGCCGGACTGGAAGTGCCGTCGTTTATCGCCAAAAGCGTACTGATGGCGATTCTCTGGCTTATGTTTGTCGCCTTTGCCGGTGTGACTGTTGGCGTGGAAATGAGTAACGGCAAACGCATTATCGAGTGGTGGGCCACGCTCTTTATCGGCCTGTACTTTTTGACCTCTTATTGGGACTGGCAACGGGTTCGTCTCAGTCATTATTAAACCGCAACTGTAAAATAACGGAACAAGGATGTTGTTATGACCTTACCGCAACGAACGGCGCTGGTAGCTTGCCTGCTGCCAATAATTACTATTGCGCTGAGTTATTTTCTTACCGTGCAGGGCGGACATAAGCCCTGGTGTATTCCCTATTTTGAGGGGTGTACCACCATTACCGCGACCGGTATTTATTATCCGGCGGCCTATGTATTCCGCGCCGGGTTAATCAGTGCCGCCGTAGTGTTTATTCTCTGGTGGTATTGCGTGCGCGCCTGGCTGGAAAGTGTTGGCCGCCCTGAACATCATCCGTGGATTCACCGTATTGTTACTTTCGCCATTATTGCCAGTATGCTGCTGATCGCCTCCATTGCGGTGCTGGGAGAGCATATGCTGCCGCCTTCTGATCATCGTTTTTTATGGCGTTTTCACACGGTGACGGCGGGGTTGTTTTTTCTGGTAACGGCGTTGTGTCAGATCATGATGACGCTGCGTATGCGTCAGTTGCAGCGTGAGCTGAATATTAAATTCAGCCGTATTGCCAGCAAACAGATTCTGGCGGTTTTGCAGTTGTTATTACTGGCAGCCTTTGTACTGATTCTGCTGCTGGATTTAAAAACCGATGGCGTGGAAGAGATTTTTGAATGGTGGCTGGCAACCTTCAGTTGCTTATATTTTTACACTACCTTCCATGACTGGCGCGATTTCCGTCTGACCCGGCGGGAAAAAGAGCTGGCGTTGCAACAGGATGAAACTCTGCAGGAGGTGACCGCATGACTTTACCGCAACGCGTTGCCTTAGGCAGTTTCTGGTTATCACATCTCACCTTCTGGCTGACTCTGGCGCTGAGCATGGCCTGGGGGGTAACCGATATTTGTATTCCTTATCTGACCGGCTGTACCAGCATTACCGCTACAGGTATCCCCGATCCGCAGGCGTTTATTTTTCGCGGTGGTTTAATTGCTGCCTGCGTTCTGTTTATTGTCTGGTGGTACTGCATGCAGGCCTGGCTGATTGAAATTGCTCCTGAGCGGCCGATCTGGACGGTACGTTATATGGTAACCGCCGGCATTATCAGCTCGGTCTGCCTGATTATCGCAACAGCAGTATTAAGGCCCGATAAAGGCAATTTACCCTGGATATTGCATACCGTTGGTGCGGCTTTATTTTTCCTGATTTCACTGATGGTACAGACGCGTATCACCTATTGGCTGAAACATCTGGCCAAGCGTGGTGTGGATATTGGTTCCAGCCTGCCGCAGAAATTTATTCTGGTGTATGCCCAGTGGTTTTTCCTTGGGGTAATGATCGTGCTGCAGGTTGCCGATAGCGATGATCGCTGGAAAAACGTGGTTGAATGGTGGATGGCGTTGTTGATAGGGCTGTTTTACCTGACCAGCTATCGTGACTGGGCGGATTTTCGCCTGACAGATACAGAATAACTGACCGGAATCATAGCTCCGGCGGCGGCAGCGGTTTATGCTGTGTTTTCCTGGCGGGTGTATTGAAACCGCTCACTGACAAGAACAAGAGGACAGACCCTATGCCGATTTCTCAGGATTTACTGCAGGAGATGAATCTGCTGGCACAGTTTGATCTGCACAGCATGCAGCAGGGAATTAAAGTACATTCTGATGCCGCGCCGGAAATTGTCGCTGCTGCACGGCGGTTGTTTGATAAAGGCCTGATTGATCAGGCTGATGGTGGTTATCTCACCAGTCTGGGACTGGATGCCGCCGAGCATGTGCAGAACGTTTTACAGATATTGCGCGGCTGAGTTCTGAAATCTCAGCTGAGCGTCTGCTCAGCTGAAATCTCCCCACTGAAACTGAAACACGCTCAGCGCTGCAAGGGCTGCGGTTTCGGTACGCAGAATTCGCGGGCCCAGTGTCAGTCCGGCAAAGCCGCTGCTCATGGCCATTTCCACTTCCTGTTCACTGAATCCACCTTCCGGTCCGACCAGCAGGGCGACGCTTGCCGGCTGCGGATAGTCACGCAGTGGTTTCTGCCGGTGAGGATGCAGTAACAGACGCACATCGGCGTTATTGTTTTTTGCCCAGTCGGCAAAATATTGCGGCTGATGAATGGTTGGAATGCGGTTACGACCACTCTGCTCACAGGCAGAAATCGCCACTTTCTGCCAGTGCTCCATTTTTTTATCCAATCGTTCGCCTTTTAAACGGACTTCACAGCGCTCACTCCACAGCGGGGTAATATCGCTGATGCCCAGTTCGGTCGCTTTCTGAATGGTGAAATCCATGCGGTCACCCTTGGATACCACCTGCCCAAGTTGCAGCTTAAGTGGGGTATCTGCTTCACTGCGCAGAATGTCGCCAACCAGCACCGACGCACTTTTTTTCTGCACATCACACAGTTGTCCGGCGTATTCATGGCCGTCACCATTAAACAGGCGGACAGGATCGCCGTCGTTCATGCGCAGCACACGGATCAGGTGGGCAAAGGCCTGATCATCCAGTTCAGTGCGCATACCGCTGCTGAGAGCGGCGGCAGAATAAATACGGGGGCCGGACATAATGAACGGATTCCTGCAGAAGGTAGAGCTCTGCATGATAACAAAAAAGTGCAGAAATCAGAGAGTGGACAGAGAATCGGGCAGCGCCAGGCTGGCCCGGCGCTGGTATTTTATTCGTGATCGCGTTGCTGACGTAAGGTCCGGCTCTGCAGCTGGAACAGGTGCTGAATCAGCAGTTCCTGCTCGGTTTCTTTCAGGCCTTCAAAGTTAACCCGCACCATATAAGGAGCATCGCTTTCACCGCTGTCATCGATAGAAACAATATTACCCGCCAGTGACAGAATGGCATTGGACGGTTTCAGCTGCAGGTTAAACAGCAGGTGGCTGCTGCCGCGCAGGTCGGCGTCGGTGTTAAAGGCCATACCACAGGCGCTGAGGTTGACCCTTACCCGGGCTTCCGTCATCGACAGGTTGAGCTCCGGGTGAGTGGTACTGTTGCCGTTCAGCAGATTGAGTTTGCGGTTCAGTAATTCGAGCACCTGACCAATTGCCGGATGTACCGAACGCACCTGATGAATCAGATTGCCGATATCCTGTTCCAGTTGCTTCAGTTCGCTCTTCTGTTGGCTGTGATTCTCTTTCCAGTGGCTGAATTCATCCTGGGTGATGGCCTGAAAATCCATCACCACCTCATCATCAAGGCGAAAAAAGCGGCGTCTCTCTTCCATTATTTTTATTATCCCAATCAGAATATTTCGTCAGGGCTCAGCTCGAAGTCTTCGGGCCGGGCATTTACCGCATCTTTTACCTGTCCGTCTTCCGGTTGTATTTCCGGAACATCGTCATCGTCATTTTCGTGGGTACGCAGAATCACGATTTCCACCCGGCGGTTACGGGCGCGGGATTCAGCATCGGTATTCGGTACCAGTGGCTGAGTATCGGCATGGCCGACAATCTGAAAACGGCTGGAGTCGAGTTCCGGTGCGACAAACAACTCTTCGGCAAAGGCTGCAGCCCGGGCGGAAGACAGCGTCCAGTTGGAACGGTAGCGGCCACCGGCAACCGGAATATCATCAGTATGTCCCTCAACGGAAATCCGTCCCGGAAGCGTTACCAGTACTTCACGGATTTTATCGATAACCGGCAGGAATTTATCGTCGATATAATCCGAACCTGAGCGGAAAGCGCCGCGCTGCTCGATGCGGATAATAATTTTCTTACCCACGGTTTCGATTTCCAGCTGACCTTGCGCTATTTCGCTTTCCAGTTTGGCTGCCACTTCCATGGCTTCAGCTTCGGTCTTTTTATTTTCAATATCTTCTTTGGGAACCACGACCTCACGGGTTTGCTGCCCCTGATCGCCCTGGCGCTCTTCCTGCTGGGTAACTTCATCCTGACACAACACTTCCAGTGAGCTTTTGGTGATATCGCTGGTTTTTTGCCGCACTTCATTAATAGGCGTCGGCTCCGGAATCGACGGACTGAAATGACGGGCAATAATACTGGTTCCCTTTGGAGGATCACTGACGTTCACAACCGTTTGCACGCCAAAAGCCTCGCGCAGCTCACCGGCCAGGCGTTTAAACTTTAAGGCGTCCATTTCTGAAAATGACAGCAGCAGCACGAAAAAGCACATCAGCAGTGACATCAGATCGGCAAAGGTCATTACCCAACCGGGAATACCGGCCGGACAGGGTGGACATTCCTGCTCTTCTTCAGCGGCCATAATGCTCAATCACCTGATGTGTTGCGTTTGCCTTCCTGAATATAGGCCTGCAACATGGTTTCAATAACGCGTGGATTCTGGCCGCTCTGAATGGCAAGCAGCGCATCAATAATCATAGCTTTCAGCCGGTCTTCTTCGTTTTTACGCAGCGTCAGCTTGTCGGCAATTGGCAGCGACAGCATGGTCGCCATCATTGCGCCATAGAGAGTGGTCAGCAGTGCAACCGCCATGGCCGGGCCGATGGATTTCGGATCGTCCATATTGGCCAGCATGGCAACCAGACCAATCAGTGTACCGATCATGCCCATTGCCGGAGCCACATCACCCAGTGACTTAAAAATAGTGATCCCAATATCGTGGCGTTCGCTGGCCTGCTTCAGTTCTTTATTCATTAAAGTCCGGACAACGTCCGGATCGTGGCCGTCGACCAGCAGCTGAATACCTTTACTGAGAAAGTCATCACTGACTTCTTTGCCTTCCAGAGAGAGCAGACCGCCTTTGCGCGCCATACCGGCCATTTCCACCACTTCTTCAATAATGGCTTCGGGTTTACTGAGCTTGAATGAGAAAGCTTTGGCGGCGACTTTGATGGCACTGAGAAACTGGCCGAGTTCAAACTTCATCATAACGGCGAACATACTGCCAACGATCACAATCAGGATCGAAGGCACGTTCACAAACATACTGATATCGCCGCCCAGAACCATCGCCATAACGACGATGCCAAAGGCGCCGACTACCCCAACTAACGATGCGAGATCCACTGATGCTCCTTGCCACTAAACCATTCACTGCCTCTGAGTTTAGTCAAACATTCGTGATCTTCCTTCGCATTGACGAAATTGTTGGCAGGCTGATTTGTTTGCCGCCATAGGGCAGACAGGGGCCGCCATAAGCGCACAGGTTGACCCGCCGGAGCCTTGGGTTTAGTGTGGCCGCTCTCCGGGAGAGCGCGATATATGACTGGTAAAAATGCCCCTTTTGAATTTGAAGCAGCACTGACTGAGCTTGAGCAATTGGTCGTGCGTATGGAAAACGGCGACCTGTCGCTGGAAGACTCGTTACGTGCCTTTGAGCAGGGCATTGGCCTGACCCGTCAGTGTCAGCAGGCGCTGAGTGCTGCCGAACAACGGGTACAGCTGCTGCTTGAACAAAATGGTCAGAGCGTGGCACAGCCTTTTGCCGCAGGTGAGGAACCCTGATGGCACAGGATTTACAGCCATTGCAGCAACAGCTGCAGAGCGTCCAGCAGCGTCTGGAACAGCAACTGCATCAGCATCTTCAGGCTCTGCAGCTGGCGGATTCGCGCCTGGCGAAGGCCATGACTTATGGCGTGTTAAATGGCGGTAAACGCCTGCGGCCATTTCTTTGCTATGCCGCAGCGCAGGCGCTGGGTGGTAACTGGGAGCAGGCGGATGCTGCGGCTACCGCGCTGGAAATGGTGCACAGCTACAGTCTGGTGCACGACGATCTGCCGGCCATGGATGACGACGATCTGCGCCGTGGTAAGCCAACCTGTCATATTGCTTTTGATGAAGCCACCGCCATTCTGGCCGGTGATGGTCTGCTCACTGCAGCCTTCGAAGTACTGGCCAATGCGCCACAGCAAACGGCAGAGCAACGCCTGACCCTGATTCGTCTGCTGGCACAGGGTTCCGGTGGTGCGGGAATGGTGGCCGGACAAAGCATTGATCTGGGTCATGTCGGCAAGCCGATGACGCTGCCCGAGCTGGAACGCATGCATCGTCACAAAACCGGTGCGCTGATCCGCAGTGCGGTGTTAATGGGCGCTCATGCCGCCTGCGCCGAGGTGGATCAGGCAACCGATCAGGCGTTGGTCCGTTATGCCGATGCTGTCGGTCTGGCCTTTCAGGTACAGGACGATATTCTCGATATTGAAGGTGATACGGTCACTCTGGGCAAAACCCAGGGCGCTGACCTTGCACTGAACAAACCAACCTATCCGGCATTGCTGGGCCTTGATGGTGCGCGGGCCAAAGCCCGTGAGCTGGTGGCCGACGCCCATGCGGCACTGGCTGGTCTGGGTGGTGATACCTCGGTACTGGCGCAGCTGGCCGATTACATCATCAACCGCGATCACTGACCTGCGTTAAATCTTATTCGTGCAGTGCAGGGGAAAAGCGCAGTCTCTGAGCTGTCAGTCCGGGCCATATACGTCACAGTGCTACTCATTACCGTCAACAGCCGTTAGAATGGCAGCCCTTTTGCGGGGCTGCCTTACGGTTTACGGTTCTTATTGTTTCCTGAACATGCCCCTCCCGACGGATACCGCGACCGCGCTGATATAAGCTGATGACATTGACTGAAATTCCGGGCTCCCGCCCCAGTACACCGCTGCTGGACAGCATTGACTCTCCGGCCGACCTGCGTGCGCTGGATGCAGACCTGTTGCCACAGGTGTGTGCTGAGCTGCGTGAGTTTCTGCTCTACAGTGTTGGCCAGTCCGGTGGTCATTTTGCCGCAGGTCTGGGTGTGGTCGAGTTGACGGTTGCCCTGCATCACGCATTTAACACCCCGGAAGATCGTCTGGTCTGGGACGTGGGTCATCAGGCGTATCCGCATAAAATCCTGACCGGCCGCCGCGAGCAGATGCCAAGCATCCGCAGCGCTGAAGGGCCGGCGGCGTTCCCGCTGCGTGAAGAAAGCGAATACGACACCTTTGGCGTGGGCCACTCCAGCACCTCTATCGGTGCGGCCTTAGGTATGGCGCTGGCGTTGCGCGCGCAGCAGAAAGAACAGCAAACCGTGGCCATTATTGGCGATGGCGCCATGAGCGCCGGTATGGCCTTTGAAGCGCTGAATCACGCCGGCCACGTTAAAGCCGATATGCTGGTGATCCTGAACGACAACGATATGTCGATCTCCAACAATGTCGGTGCGCTGAACAAATACTTCACCCGCATCTGGTCGAGCCGTACCTATTCCGCTTTGCGTGAAGGCAGTAAACGGGTGCTGGAGAAGATTCCGGCGGCGTGGGAATTTGCCCGCCGAACCGAAGAGCACATGAAGGGCATGGTCGCGCCCGGCACCTTATTCGAGGAACTGGGCTTTAACTACTATGGCCCGATTGATGGCCATGACCTGGATGAGCTGCTGCTCACCCTGCAGAACCTGAAAAAGCTCAAAGGCCCGCGCTTCCTGCATGTGGTTACCCGTAAAGGCAAAGGTTTTCAGCCGGCCGAAGATGATCCGATCAAATACCATGCGCTGAAAGGCAGCAATGCCGGCGCTGGTGTGAAAATGCCGAGCTATTCCAATGTGTTCGGTAACTGGCTGTGCGATATGGCCGCTGCCGATGAGCGTCTGATGGGTATTACCCCGGCGATGCGTGAAGGTTCCGACCTGATCCGCTTCTCGCAGGAATTTCCTGAGCGTTACTTCGATGTAGCCATTGCCGAACAGCATGCGGTTACTCTGGCAGCCGGTCTGGCCTGTGAAGGGGCCAAGCCGGTGGTGGCGATTTATTCGACCTTCCTGCAGCGCGCTTATGATCAGCTGATTCACGACGTCGCATTGCAGAACCTCGATGTACTCTTTGCCATCGACCGTGCCGGTCTGGTCGGCGAAGACGGCCCGACGCATCACGGTGCCTACGATTTAAGTTACCTGCGCTGCATTCCGAACATGGTGGTGATGACCCCATCAGATGAAAACGAATGCCGCCAGATGCTCTATACCGGCTATCAGCACGAAGGCCCGGCCGCGGTGCGCTATCCGCGTGGCAGCGGCACCGGAGTTGAGCCAACCACAGAGATGCAGGCACTGGCACTGGGTAAGGGCATTATCCGTCGCGAAAGCTCTGCCGCCGCGGGGATGCGTGTTGCCATTCTCGCCTTTGGCGCGCCGTTACGCGAAGCTCAGCTGGTGGCCGCCACTCTGGATGCCAGCGTCGCCGATATGCGTTTTGTTAAACCACTGGATACCGAACTGGTATTACAGCTGGCGGCAGACCATGACCTGCTGGTCACACTGGAAGAAAACGCTGTGATGGGCGGGGCCGGCAGTGCTGTGCTGGAAGCGCTGGCAGCCGCCAATGTGCAGATTCCGGTACTGACTCTGGGCATCCCTGACCGCTATATTGAGCATGCTTCTCCTGCCCAGCAGCAGCGGGATATTGCGCTGGATACCGATAGTCTCCTCAGCAGCATCCGTTCGCGGTTGGCGCAAGGCTGATCTACCTTTAATAACCCCTCGTTTTTCTCCCAGACAGTGCTTTACTGATAGCTTAAGCAATGTCCAGGGAGAGGAACTCATGGCTAAACGTCATGTTCTGCTCAGTCTGCTGATTTCCACCATCATTGGATTTGGAGTCTACGAGCTCAGCGTCCGCGTAGAGCAGCAACGTACTGCCGCTGTTTCCCACGATTTACTGCAGCATGTATACATCCGTTCGCTGCGTGAGTATTACCAGCTGCTGGCAGATGCCGAACAACTGCTGAACGATCATCCGCCAGGTTATGTTGAGCTGCAGCAATACCGGCAGAATTCGCCGCTGGGGCCGTTCATGCTGATCAGTGAGGAAAGCAGTGAAAAGCTGGCCGTTACCGGCGACTGGTTGCTGCATATGTCGCTGCAGGATCTGAAAGCCGATATCACTATTCCCGGCCGTCTGGTCGAGCGTCCCGGTCTGGTGCTGACTCTCCATTCTGCGATGAAAGAGCGCAGCCTGATTGTCCGCCTTGAACTTTATGAATGGTTGCAGCAAATCACCTCCGATATGGGTTATGGCGATATTCCGATACTGGTGATGTACCATGCCCAGCCATTATCCGATCCGGCGCCGCAGCAGCGTCAGCAGATGATGGTATTCAATGATTTTCTGTTACCGGAATTCAGCCTTTATCTCGATCGCAGTCAGATCGAAGGACACTTTTTTCAGACCTATTTGCCATATTCGGCTGCCAGTGCTGCTATGGCGCTGAGCCTGCTGTTACTGATTATTCTGTTTTATCAGTATGGCCGCCGTATGCAGGTCAGCCGGGAGCTTGAAGGCCGTTCAGCCGAGCTGGCAGAAACCAGTCATATTCTGCGTACCCAGATGGCGCTGAATGCGCGCAGCCAGAAAGAACTGCTGAAAAGTAATTATCAGTTGCGCGGTCTGAACCGTGATCTGGAAAACGCCCAGACACGGCTGAAACTCTCGGAGCGGCTGGCCGGGTTGGGAGAGCTGTCGGCCGGTATTGCCCACGAAATTAATAACCCTGTGGCTTATATCAGCAGCAACCTGAAAGAACTGGGCAATGATCTGCAGGCGTTGCTCGATTTTGTCCAGTCCATCGATGAAGCCTCTGACCTTCTGGATATTAAGTCAGATTTCTATCAGGAGCTGCTGCTCGCCTACCAGCGTCTGGATATCCCGCATGTGTCCAGCGTGGCACCTTCTCGCCTGCAGGACTGCATTCGGGGTACCGAACGTGTTACCCAGATTATTGCCGATATGCGTAAGCTGAGCCGTACCCAGTCGCATATGCAATGGTGCCAGCTGAATGATGACGTCAGCAGCATTATCAATATCGCCCGTTCCCGACTGCCCGACAACGTAAACCTGACGGTAGAGCTGATTGATCTGCCGGAAGTGTTCTGTAATCCATCGCAGATTGGCCAGGTCGTACTGAATGTGCTGATCAATGCCATTCAGGCGCTGGAGGGCAGTGGCGGCAATATTTATATCAGTGAAGCACTGGATCAGAATGTGCTGAGTATCAGTATCCGCGATGATGGCCCCGGTATGGAGAACAATGTTGCATCCCGGGTGTTCGAACCCTTTTTTACCACTAAACTGGAAGGAGATGGCACCGGTCTAGGGCTGGCGCTGTGCTACAAACTGATGCAGGAACATCAGGGAGGGATTGAGCTTGAGACCGCTCCCGGTAAAGGCGCTTGTTTTACCCTGATTCTGCCGATCGGAGAAAAGAACCATGCTGAGTGACAACGTCCAGACTCTGGTACGGGAAAAACACGGCCGCTTACTGATCGTGGATGATGAAGAAGCCGTGCTGCAGGCACTGAAACGCTTATTTCATCGTCACTACGATGTCGTGCTGGTTACCAGCGGAGCCGCCGCTGTGGAGCTGCTGCAGCAGGAAGAGTTTGATCTGATCATTTCCGATATGCGCATGCCGGGCATGAGTGGGGCTGAACTGCTGAAGCATTGCTTTGAACAGTATCCGGAGATGATCCGTATTCTGCTGACGGGTTACTCCGACCTGGAGTCTGCTATCAAGGCGGTTAACGAAGGCAATATCTATCGTTATATCTCCAAACCCTGGGATAACGATCAGCTGCGCAATATTGTGGCTGAAGCGCTGGATACCCGTGAGCTCAAAGCCGCCAATATTAAGCTGAATGCGCATATTACCGAGCAGAATGCCGAACTGGCGCGCCTGAACCGTGAGCTGCAGGATAAATACCAGCAGAAATCCGATCAGGTCGGCGAGGCCGAGGCCAAGCTGAGTGACGCTTACCGCACGTTGCGGCAGGAGTTTAACAGCATGGTGCACATTCTGGTTGGCATCATGGAGGCACGTAATGGTGAAGAAAAAGGCAGCAGCGAGCGTCAGGCGCGGCTGGCCAAATTATTTGCTGAGTTTTCCGGTCTCGACGGGCAATCCATTCAGGACGTTTATTACGCCGCTCTGCTGAAGAATATCGGTAAGGTATCGCTGCCGGACAGTGTGCTGGGCAAGGCACTGACCCAGATGAGTGCCAACGAAAAATACGAATATGCCCACTTCACCATTAATGGCCAGACCAGCCTGATGCTGCTGGAACCTTTACAGAATGTCGCCAATATCATCCGCTCACATATGGAGCTGTATAACGGCAAAGGCTTTCCCGACAAGCTGAGTGGCAATGCCATCCCCAAAGAGGCGCGCATACTGCGTATCGTCAGCGACTATGTTGAGCTGCAGCGCGAACATAACTTTCTCGGCGAAACCCTGGATGAAGAAACCGCCAGAGCCTATCTGCTGAAAATGGCCGGGCAGCGTTACGACCGCGAGCTGGTGGATGTCTTTATGACGGTGCTGGATGACTTTGAAGAAGGTGTGGTGCCGAATCTGGAGCGTATCAACATCAAAGAGGCGCGCGTTGGTATGATTCTGGCCGGCAATCTGGTCAGTCCGGCGGGGGTGGTTCTGCTGTCAGAAGGAACACAGCTGACGGAGCGTCATGTGGCCAAACTGCAGGCCATGGAGCGGCAGTTCGAGGGCCATGAAATCAAACTGCACGTGCGGCGGGAATCCGCCGCGAAAAAGTAAGCAACAGGCCGTTACTTACTTCTCAGTGTCGTCGCTGCTGCCCGGAATATCATCATCCTGATGAGTGACAATACCGGCCGCCGATTGCGGCAGATAATGCCCCAGCTTGCTGGCTTTGGTGTTCAGATAGCCATCGTTATGCGGGTTGCGTCCCACCTGTAACGATACCCGCTCAACCACATCAACCCCGGCTTCGCTCAGTGCTTTTACCTTGCGGGGGTTATTGGTCATCAGACGGATAGCGTGAATTCCCAGGTGATCGAGCATTGGCCGGCACATGCTGTAGTCACGCATATCGGCGCCAAAGCCCAGCTGTTCGTTGGCCTCAACGGTGTCTGCTCCCTGATCCTGCAGGTTATAGGCACGGATCTTATTCAGCAGGCCAATGCCACGGCCTTCCTGACGCAGGTACAACACCACACCACGGCCGGCTTCGGCTACAGCGCGCAGCGCTTCTTCCAGCTGGTAGCCACAGTCACAGCGCATACTGAACAGCGCATCGCCGGTCAGACATTCAGAATGTGCCCGTGCCAGTACCGGCTCGCCATTGGCGATATCGCCCATGGACAGAGCTACGTGCTCTTTGCCGTTGCTGCTGTCTTCAAAGCCATGCATGGTGAAGACACCGAACGGTGTCGGTAATTTGGACGAAGCAATGAATGTGATACTCAATGGGAGTACTCCTGGGTAAAACAGGGCGCGTATTCTAACAGTCTGACACTGCCCTGCCTAATGCGATGTCGCCAAAGACCGGCGGCTTGTTATCCACTGTGGCTTTGTTGTTGCCGTGGCGATTGTGCATCAATGCCCCCGGGAGCAGGCGGAATACAGGGAAAAGTGCAGTAGAATTGCACCATCAGAACGTCACTGGCGGCGTTATTTTTCTCTCAGCGAACAATGAATACAGGAAACCGACCCAATGATCTGGCTGCTGTTGGCCTTGTTAGTACTCGCGATTCTTATTTTACCCGGCGTATGGGTGCAGCATGTGCTGAAAAAGCACAGTGCTCCGCGCAATGATTACCCGGGTAACGGTGGCGATATGGCGCGTCACCTGCTGGCCAAACTGGAGCTGAATGATGTGCAGGTGGAAGCCACCGATCAGGGGGATCACTATGATCCACGCAGCAAAACGGTACGTCTGACCAGCGATAAACTGGACGGCAAAAGTCTCACCGCGGTAGTGGTCGCAGCCCACGAAGTCGGCCATGCACTGCAGCATGCGCGTAAAGAAACCCTGTTTCAGAGCCGCACCGGCTTTGCCGTGCTGGCCTACTGGATGCAGCGTATCGCTCCATTGGCGCTGCTGCTGGCGCCGTTTCTGGCGGTGGTTGCCCCTGTTGCCTCGCGTTTTGCCCTGGTTGTGGCGGTTGGAGCCATGCTGATCGGCACTCTGGTGCATATTGTTACTTTACCGGTGGAGTGGGATGCCAGCTTCGGTAAAGCGCTGCCATTGCTGCGCGAAGGAGAGTATCTGGACGAGCGCGATATGAAAGCCGCGCACAGCATTCTGACGGCAGCGGCTTTAACCTATGTTGCCGCTTCGCTGGTCAGCCTGCTGAATATTGGTCGCTGGCTGCGCTTATTGCGGCGCTGATATTGTGCTGCCTTTTCGTTTAGGGCCTGTTAACGTGCACGCATGGACACCGTAGTGAGTGAAGGATGAACCTGTCTCAATATTCCAGCCGCCGTTATTTCCTGTTACTGCTGGCACCGTTTCTGGCAGTACTGTTGCTGGCGCCTGCCGTTCATGCGGCTTTGCCCGGAATCGACTGGCCCGGATTGGCAATGATGCTGCGTGCAGAATGGCAGCAATTGCACACCACCTTAAATAATGTTGTCAGCGCCTGGGACAGTCTGCTGCATGGCATTCCCGAAGGTCAGCGCACACAGGTAATTATGAACAGCGGTGCACCGCTGCTGCTGGTTTTTCCCCTGCGCTGGCTGGCCAAACTATTTGCCAGCTGGACTGCCAGTATTTTAGCGGCACTGCATAACCGTCTGATTGGTGGCGGTATTCATCATCAGGGACTGCGTGCGATTACCCGGTTTATCAGTGGTATTACACCACTGCTGCCCTGGGTGCTGCTGCTATGGCTCAGCACGTTGCTGCCGCCTATGCAGCAAGAAACCGCCGGAGTAGGAGGCGCACTGCCTCTGCTGATGCAGGTTTATATTCTGTATGTGTTGCTGAAACTGGCTTCGGAGTGGTTTCTGTTCAGTGTTTGTCAGGGCGCTGGCAGTTATTTAAATGCTGACAGCACCGCGCTGCTGGAGCAGCGTGCCCGTTCATCGACTTCCTGGTTGCTGTTGCCCTGGGCGCTGATTGCGCTGGCCGATTATCTGTTTCACCGTTCGATGATCAGTCAAATGGTGGGTGGTTTTGTCTGGCTGTTCAGCTGGGTGGTTATCAGCTACCTGCTGCATTTTTACCGCGAAGAATTAATACAGAATCTTAAGCGTCTGTTGCCCGAACAGATGGACCCTCTGATTGAAAAAGCCGGTCATGGGCGCTTTATGAATCTGATTCTGCCGCTGTGGATTCCTTTTAATCTGCTGCTGTTCCTGCAGGCATTTATTGCCCAGTTGCTGGTGGAATTTACCTGGTATCAGAAGCTGAATGCACGCTGGTTCCGTATGAAAAATACGGTGGCTGATAACGGCGAAGAAGATGATCAGGGTGAATGTACCGATGACAATTATCTGCGCTGGTTTAATGCCGGCAATGACTGGGATTATCCGATTATCGATACCGGTCTAAGTGCTGCTATCCGCAAGAATTTTGATGCCTGGGACGCCGAACGCAGCGACGATAACGTTATGCTGATTACCGGCGAGCCGGGTATCGGTAAAAAATCGGCGGCCAAACGTTTTGCCAATGCCCTGCAGAATGAAAACAGGGAGGTGCAGATCCGGCAGCTGGACGTGCCGGCAAAAACCACGAATGCCGCCGACATTTATCACCTGATAGGTGACGCGCTGGAAATAGATTTAAGTGCCGGCCCGGCAGCACTGGCAGCCCAGGATGAACAGCTGCAACCAACGCTGATTATTCTCAATAATGCTGAAAACTCATTCCTTGCCGACGTAGGTTGCCTGGATGGCTGGCGCACACTGCTCAGCCTGACCAATACCCGCGTACAGAATATTTACTGGCTGATTGTTATTAATAATCAGAGCTGGGCTTATCTGTGCAATGTGTTTGGCCGTGATTATCAGATGCGTAATGTGGTCCGGGTAAAACGCTGGACGCAGGCAGAAATCCGTTCGCTGATTTTGTCGCGCAACCAGAAGAGCGGTTATCGCCTGCAATACGATGATGTGCTGATTGATCCGCGCTCGCCGGTTGCCGGTGCGCTGCGCAATGCCGAGCAACGTTATTTCAGCCTGCTGTGGGATGCCTGTCACGGTATTCCGGTCACGGCGCTGATGCTATGGAAAGAGTCGGTCAGTACCCAGCGTGGTGTGGCTACAGCCAGCATTCCACGTTTGCCTGCCAGCATCGGCTTTGAAAAATCCGGGCCGCGCATGCTGTTTATTTTTGCGGCCATTGTAACCCACGGCAATCTGACTACGGCCGAACTGGTACGGGTAACCAATACCGCAGAAAACATTGTACGCTTTGCTCTTAAAACTGGGCTGGAAGCCGGTATGATTGAAAAAGGCAATGATGGTCGCTACGGCATTACCGCGCTTTGGTATCACACCGTGGTGAGCACTCTGAACAGGATGAATATGCTGAATGAATGAAACCAACGGTCTGGTCGATGGCCTGCTCAGCATCGCCGGTATTTTTAATCTATATGCGATTTTCTGGCTGATTATCGGTGGCTTTGCGCTGTGGGGTGGCGCTCAGGGATTAAATAACCTCAGCCAGCGGTTGATGGAAAAAATTCCCGCCCGGCGTTTTTTAATTCTGCAGATTTCCACGCTGCTGACGTTTGCGCTGTATATCTTCGGTACCGTTGGCTTATTTATTGCCGTGCTGCAACCGCCGAAAGAACTGCTTTTTGCCGCCGCCGGTTCCGTGGCTGTTGCACTGGGTTTTGCCTTAAAAGATATTGCTGCATCGCTGGTGGCCGGTATTCTGCTGCTGTTTGACCGCCCGTTCCGTGTTGGTGACCGCGTCAGCTTTGGCGATACCTATGGCGAGATTGTTTCTATTGGTCTGCGTACCGTGCGGCTGGTGACACTGGACGATAATCTGGTCACTATTCCCAACTCGCGTTTTATTACCGATGTTGTCGCCTCCGGTAATGCCGGTGAGCTGGACATGATGGTGGTGACTGATTTTCATCTGGCCCTCAATGCCGATCTGGCTGAAGCACAAAAGTTAATCGAAGAAGTGGTGGTGACCAGCCGTTACGCCTACCTGAAAAAACCTGTGGCTTTTACTCTGGAAGAAGTTGAAATAGCTCATGTGCTTGCCATCCGTCTGCGGGTAAAAGCCTACGTGCTTGATGTGCGTTACGAAAAAGCCTTTCAGTCGGATATCGTTCTGCGTGGCACAGCGCTGCTGGCACAACATGATATTGCGCGTCCTAAACCGCTGCAGGCTTTATAGTGGTTTAGTGTTTCTGGCCTGAGGTAACAATTGATATGATGCTGCCTTCAGGAATTCTCACCAGGGACATAAAAAAATGAACATTCTCTCTCTGCTTAAAATGCCGTTTATTGCCAGTGTTGTACTGCTCAGTGGTTGTATCGACGGCTTTGAAAAACATCTGCAGGACGCCATCAGCCTGTATGGCGAGCGCAAAGGGCAATACAGTGAACAAACTAATGGCGCCACCGATGCTTTGTTTGACCGCTTGATTCTGACAGAAACCCTGTTGCTGCCGGTTGCCAAAACTTATGATGCGCGCGCTTATCCGTTTACCGAACAGGGCATTGCGATTATTCAGAACGACTTTGTGGCGATGGATGATAACCGTGGCTTTGATTACCCGTTACCGCCCGCTGCAGAGCTGACCGCAGAACTGGAGCAACAGGCGCAGGATATTATTCAGTCATTATTTACCATCGACGGCCAGGATGCGTTCGCCGTCAGTGATACCGTCAACAGCGTATTGCGCAGCATTGCTGCGTTTGAACACCGGCATAATGTTTACCTGCCGATGAGTAAACATCTGATTGAATCGCTGGGCTATGGTGCGCTGCACAGTCTGTATTATCGCTGCGACAGCAACAATAAAACCTATCGGCTGGGACAGGATCTGATGGCGCTGCAACTGCTGGCGATTAAAATCGGTAACCCGCTGGATTACGATCGCGATGCTAATATATTTCATCAGCAGCGTGTCGGCGTACTGCTGAATGATTTGCCTCATATTCCTTTTTTGCAGGAATACGACCAATACATAATGAACGACAAAGACCGCCTGCAGCATTGCCTGCAAGCGTTTTAAGTCCGGATTGATCGACGGAAAACGGTTATGACCATCGAATTTATTTACCACCCCGCCATCGTGCCAGGCGAAGACAGCCCGAAAACTCTCAGCCTGTATTTTCTTGGCGAGCGCTTGCTGCTGAAGCCAGAGGTGATGAACAATGCAGAGCAAGTCATGCCGTGGACAACCGATTCCGTTGAACAGGACCCACGGCTGGAGTTATTGCTCGGCAGTGTTAATGGTGTGCCGCTGCGGGTGGTTGGTCTGGCCGATATTCCGCCGGGATTTGAAGAGGTGGCATTGCGCGATTATCTGCTCGCCGCCAGCGACGATATTTTCCGTGTGGTAAATGCTGCCGCACAGTTACGTTACTGGCGCAGCACGCAGAACTTCTGCAGCCGCTGCGGCACGCTGCTGAAGCCTATTGTGAATGACCGTGCACTGGTTTGCCCGGCATGCAGCTATCGTTCTTATCCGAAAATATCCCCGTGTGTCATTGGCGTTGTGCGCAAAGGACGGACATTATTGCTCGCTCACTCCAACCGCCACCGCACCGCCATGTATTCCTGTCTTGCCGGTTTTATTGAAGCCGGCGAAACCGCCGAGGAAGCACTGGCACGGGAAATATTTGAAGAAGCCGGAGTTCAGATTAAAAATCCGCGCTACCTCGTCTCGCAGGCATGGCCATTCCCGCACCAGTTAATGCTCGGTTATTTATGCGACTACGACAGTGGTGAACTGAATATCGACACCACTGAACTGGAAAGTGCCGACTGGTTTGATATCGACAACCTGCCGCAACTCCCGGCGCCACAGACCGTGGCGCGTAAATTAATTGAAGCGGCGGTGGAGCTGATTAAAGAAGACGAGGGAAGTTGCTGATTACTGCAGATAGGAGCAATGGTTGTTGCGGATAACTACTGTGGTTTTTCTCCGTTAATCAGCATCGTCAGGAATTTTTCAAATCTTGCCTGTCGGGTTTCGGGCTTTTTTGCCTCTGCCAGACGGAAAGCTATCAGGGTGCGGCTTGATTTGGGCAGCGTTGCAAAAAACTGCTTTGCCTCTGGTCTGCTTTCCAGCGCCTGCAGAAAGTCGGCGGGAACTTCCATATCGCTGACGCAATAGGCTTTTTCCCAACGGCCATCCGCTTTGGCTGCGTGTACGTGCATCAGGCCGGGTTCCTGCATCCGGCCTTCTGCTATTAAGCGTTCTATATGTTCAGTATTTTTCTTCGACCAGATACTGCGCGGGCCTCTTGGCGTAATCCGCTGCAGATAAGCCTGTTCATCAAGAGATTTGCGGATACCGTCAATCCAGCCCCAGCACAGAACTTCTGATACAACATCTTCCCAGACAACGCTGGGAATACCTGTGTTTTTCTTAAAAATCTTCACCCACAATTCACGCTCAACCGCGTGGTTCTGCCTGAGCCACAGGCCAAGTTCTTCAGCCGTGGCAAAGGCAATGATTTTCTGTGGATCGGGGACAGGCATAAGGCTGGAGCCTCCTCAGTCAGAACAGCGACTGGCGTTCTCAGTCATCGCCAGCGTGATTACATATTTTTTGCACCAAAGGCTATTTTGTTGTTATCCAGATCACGCACATAAGCCGAGAAACGCGGCCCTCTCTGGCCGGGTTTGCCTTCACAGCTTCCGCCTAATTCAATGGCTTTGTTATACAGACGGGTAACTTCATCCTCAGAATCAAGGCTGAAACCCAGCATTGTGCCATTGCCATTGGTCGCTGTGTTTTGATCAAAAGGAATTGCCACGGCAAAGGCTCCGTCGTCATCCTCACCCTGCCAGAATGTCATACGCTCGGTCGCAAAGGTCTGGCGCATTTCCGTATTTTCGAACAATGCATCATAGAACTTAACCGCTGCTTCCATATTGTTGGTGCCAAACACAAAGTAATTCATCTTCATTATGGTTCTCCTTCAGAAAGCAGCGAGGATAGCGGCGGCTGGTGACAGAAAGCGTCAGCAGTATTGATATCACAATACTTCGCCGACATGGCAACGAGCCGCAGGCATGGCCAGCTCCTGCGACATGTGTTGCTTCAACGGCTTTGCAGCATATTAATGTGCCAGCAGGCTGGCGAATTATCCCAGCGCCAGTACCGTTCCCTGCAATACCAGCAAGCCAAAAATTCCGGCAATCACATCGTCAATCATAATGCCGAAACCGCCATGGACTTTGGCATCCAGCCATTTAATCGGCCAGGGTTTGAGGATGTCGAAAAAGCGGAACAGTACAAAGCCGTACAGCAACCAGCCAAAGTCGGTGAGCACATCGCCGCTGTGCGGCAACCAGAGCAGTGTTATCCACACACCAATCCATTCGTCCCAGACAATGCCGCCGTGGTCATGCACGCCGAGGTCGCGCGAGGTGATTTCGCACAGTACGACGCCTAAAGCAAAACCGGCAATCAGAATGCCCAGATACGGCAGCGTTGGCATGCCCTGCAATAAAAAATACCAGACGGGTAATGCTGCCAGAGTACCAAAGGTGCCGGGTGCTTTTGGTGCCAGGCCGGAGCCTAAACCGAAAGCCAGCAGGTGAATGGGGTTTTTAAGATTGGGGCGTACAGCAGACTGGTTGACTGAGTTACTCACAGGGTTCTCCGGCTGACCTGTTTCAGGCCAGCAGCTGACCCTCTTTAATAGCGGTGGATGATAGCAGCCGGGCGGGATTAATTTCCATGATGGTCACTTCATTACCGGCGATGCGGATGCCTTTCAGCCAGCCACGGGCAAAGGGCGGCATATAGTCCTGCTGCTCTTTTTCCAGCTGTGCGGCGCTGCAACTGAACACTTCGCCGACGTCATCGACACGCAGACCGAGGGTTTGCTGTTCACTGCTCTGCAGCATGATTACGGTTGGGCGGATGCTGCTGCGTACCATGTTCGACGCCTCGGCAAACAGGTCGCGCAGGCGTTGCAGCGTACTGCTGCCCTGATGACTCAGAATGTTCAGGGCTTCTTCGGCCTGATCGTTATCACGCAGGGCGAGCAGCTGATCAGCGAGGGCGTGAATACGTTTATGCGGTTCGTCAAAGCTGCGCAGTACATGCTGCAACTGGCTGTCGTCGGTGCGGAAGTTGTCGTACCACTGGCCGAATTTGCATTGGTGCGGGTCGCGCGCCAGATCAAAGCTGCCGCCATGCTGCAGGCAGTCTTTTAAGGTGTTAAGCCAGAGTACATGGTCCTGCTCACGGGCCTGCAATAACTCAAGTAATTCACGGCTTTTGCTGCGTTCGGATGGCTGATTGAGCAGACGTGCCAGCGACAGAATAATGCAGGCCTGGCCTTCAAATTCCACCATATCGAATTGCTGGCCTTTACCGGTGGCAACCTGCGTGGGCGTCAGAGCACTTTCGGCGGCAATAAAACGCACGCTTTCAATGGGAACGGCAAAGTGCTGGCGGGCGTGACGGAAGCTGAGGTATTCCATGGCGGGTCCTTGCGCGGGCATTGGGTTAGGGCCTGTTAACACTAATTAAACAGGCCTGTTATTGGCTAAAAATTCCTCAGGTAAGGCGCTGAGAGTGTGGCCTAACGGGTTCAGCGAGCGAACAGCAACGCAGGATGAGGGATTTTTAGCCATAACCCTTCGGGCTGAGGCCCGTTTTCCCCACTAACATCGTCGTTCGTCATTCATTTAACCCGTTAATATCCCTCCTCACTCCTTGTTCTGAGAAAAACTGGCTCTCAGCAGGCCCGATTCAATTAGTGTTAACAGGCCCTGGCAATCTGAGGTGGTTATCCTGATAAGTAAGACCAAGTATAGATGGCGCTCGTTATCCTGCCGGACAGTCTGCTGTCTGCCTGTTCAGAGAGTGTCGATGGGGTCGATATCCAGATTCCAGCGCACCTTTGATAAGCCCTTGTGCTGCTCAAGAAAATGCACCAGTGCCGCTGCGGTACGGTGCAGCACACTGCGTTCGGCAGCGTAAAACTGTAACTGAAAACGGAAGCGGCCATTGCGCCGTTCCATGATGGCGGGGAAGGGGCCAAGCAGGGTAACCGGTGCCTGCCAGCTGGCGCCGCTGTGGGTTTGCAGCCATTGCTGCACAAAGGCACGCGCCTGTTGCAACAGTTGCTGCGCCTGCATACGGTCTTCGCATTCGCTGCGCAGTAATGCCATATGGCTGTACGGCGGCAGCTGCTGCTGTTGGCGTTCCTGCAGCAGCGACAGCGCCAGTGCGTGGTAGCCGCTGTCGAGCAGCAGGTTAAGCAGCGGATGCTCGGCGTACAGGGTCTGAATCCACACTTCGCCCGGCGCTTCTTCACGCCCGGCGCGGCCGGCCACCTGACAGATTAACTGCGCGCTGTGCTCCATACCGCGGAAGTCGGCGCTGAATAAACCGGCATCGGCGTCCAGCACTACCACCAGAGTGACATCGGGAAAGTGGTGGCCTTTGGCCAGCATCTGCGTGCCGACCAGAATGCAGGGGCCGCCGCTGTGAATATCGTCGAACAGATTATCGAACGCCTGCTTGCTGCGGATTGTGTCGCGGTCGACCCGGCGCACTGGCACCTGCGGGAACAGCACGGCAAGCTGATCCTGAATTTTCTCGGTGCCCTGACCAATACCCTCAACGTGCTGACTGCCACATTGCGGACACACCGCAGGAATACCCTGCTGGAAGTCGCAGTGGTGACAATGCAGATGCGGCGGATACTGATGCAGGGTCAGGCGTGCGTCGCAGCGCCGGCATTCGGCCATCCAGCCGCAGTCACGACAGGCCAGCAGTGGGGCAAAACCGCGGCGGTTAATAAACACCAGCACCTGTTTGCCGTCGCTTATATGTTTATGCATGGCGTTCAGCACCGGCTGGGCGAAACCGGCGGTCAGTGGCTGGTGCAGAATGCTGTGCAGCTTCATACCCGGTGCTTTGGCATCGCCGGCGCGCTGGCTCAGTTTCAGGTGCAGGTATTTACCGCTGAGCGCGTTGTGCAGGGTTTCCAGCGAGGGGGTGGCCGAACCGAGCACAATAGGTACACCGGCTTTATGCGCCCGTACCAGAGCAAAATCGCGCGCCGAATAGCGCAGGCCATCCTGCTGCTTAAATGAGGCATCGTGTTCTTCGTCGAGAATAATCAGGCCGAGGTCGGGCATCGGCGTGAATACCGCCGAACGGGTGCCGATGAGAATGCGTGCGCCGCCCTCACTCACCTGACGCCAGCCCTGCAGACGCTCGCGGTCGTTCAGGCCGGAATGCAGCATGGCGATGGGCACATTAAAACGCGCCTGGAAACGGCGTACGGTTTGTGGAGTCAGACCGATTTCCGGTACCAGTACCAGTGTCTGTTTGCCCGCCGCCAGTACCTGCTCGATCAGACGCAGATAGACCTCGGTTTTGCCCGAGCCGGTTACGCCTTCGAGCAGGCAGGCGCGAAAGTGATGCAGCTCCGGTTCAAGTGCCTTCAGTGCACTCTGCTGTTGCGGGTTCAGGCTGTGAAAACGCTGATTCTCCTGAATAACCGGCGGCAGTGGCAGCTGCTGGCGTTCTTCAATCAGTCCGGCGTCGGCCAGACTGCGCAGCTGCGCAAGGGTAAATCCCTGAGAGGTCAGCTCGCTGTGTGGCCATTGCGGGCTTTGCTGAAATAACTGCCACAGCGCCTGTTGTTTGCTGCCGCGCAGGGCTTTGGCCGGCTCGTCTGCGGTTTTCAGCCAGACCCGTTCGTCGGCCTCGCTCAGCTCACAGCCACGGCGCAGCATGGTTGGCAGCATATGCTCCAGCACTTCGCCCATGCTGTGGTGATAGTAATCGGCCAGCCAGCGGCACAGCGCCAGGCTGTGTTCATCAATAAGTGGGGTGTCGTCGAGGCGGGCCAGCAGTGGTTTGAGCTTATTGCTGGGAACATCCGACTGATCACGGCAGCTGAGCACGATGCCGAGCAGCAGCTGACGGCCAAATTCCACCCGTACGCGTTGGCCGGGCCGATAGTGATCCGGCGTTTCTCCGGGCAGCGGCAAGTAGTCAAAAGTGCGGCGTAGCGGGAGGGGAAGAGCAATTTCGACAACAAAAAAGGACATGAAAAGACTTGCTGCTTAGGTCGGCTCTGGTATTATGCGCGTCCTTATTGCCCATGCAAGGGCAAGTTTTTGTAATCCAGTAGCGCGGTACTTGTGGAGAGAAGATTCGCAAGTGGCGGCGTGAAGACCCAAGAGGTGTCCCATGAAAGAAGGTATTCATCCTGAGTACGCTGCTCTGGAAGCAACTTGCTCCTGCGGCAACGTGATCAAAACCAAATCCACTAAGCCTGGTACTATGTACCTGGACGTGTGTTCAGCTTGCCACCCGTTCTACACTGGTAAGCAGAAAGTTGTTGATACCGGTGGCCGTATCGACCGCTTCAACAAGCGTTTCGGTGCTTTCAAGAAGTAATAAAGCCCGAACCGAAAAAACCCGCCTTGTGCGGGTTTTTTTATGCCCGCCGTCCGTGGCGGGCACCCTGCGGGCCATTGCTGCGCAATGTTGATCAACGCTCCCTGCGTTGATGCTATGCCCGCCGTCCGTGGCGGGCCCCCTACGGGCCGCGCTGAAGCGCGTTAAGCTTCGCTTTGATGCCTGACGTCTGAGGTCAGTTGTCCGACATCCGACGTCAGCTCTCACTGCGCTGCAAGCTCCCAGCTTTGCTGGCAGCGCTGCATATATTGCGCATAGATCGTCAGGCCGACCGCGGGGCCAACGGCAGCACTGTCGGCGCACAGGTTGGCAATCAATTCTTCCGATACCCGGCTAAGACGGTTAATCCGCTGCTGCAGGGCATCGCCTTCACGTTGTTCCAGCGCCAGTGCTTTATCCACACTGGCCAGACGTTGCTGCCACTCCTGTTGTTGCGCACTCGCTTGTTGCTGCTGAGCCAGTAACTGCTGCTGTGCGGCAGTGATCTGGTGTTGGTATTCCTGCTGCGTATGCCGCCATTCGGCCCGTTCCTGCTGCTGTACGGTTAACTGCTGCGCCAGTTGTTGCTGACTGGATTGCAGACTTTGCTGCAGGCTCAGGAGTTGCTGTTGCAGGCTGTGGATATGTTGCTGCTGGCTGAATGTGAGGCTGGCAGCGGTGATACACAGTAACAGCAAGGCAAGCAGCATCATGCGTGGAGCAGTAATGGCAGACCAAAGGGAGGCGCTGGAGCCTGCAGAAGAATCCGTGCGTATCAGGGGAGACTGTTGCGGCGGCAGGTTTTCTGCACCTGTGATGTGGGCTGAGACCTCAACGGCAGCCTCGTCCGGGCTGGTTGCCACAGGTTCGTTAAGCAGACTCTGGCGGGCGGCAATCAGCTTATTCAGCGACAGGCAGAGTGCCTGCTGTTCGGCGGGCTGGTGCTGCTGCAGTAGCTGGGTGGCCGTCTGACGCAGTTGATGCTGATAGGCCGCCTCAATGTCCTGTGCCTGATTGCTAAGGGTTCCCAGCAGCTGTCTGGCTGCAGCCTGATCTGTCTCCGGTGGTGTATTGCTGGTCTGTGCCATCGTCTGCTCCTTCACGCGATGAATGTGGCGTACCATCCTCGGCTGCTCTGCGCATGGCGGCAATCAGGCGAAGCGACGAATCTGCGTTTGCTGAACGAAGAATGCGCCAATGTTGTCAGAGGTGGTCGGGTGGTAACGCAGACTGTGCCGCGCCGGGATGACTGTTGTATGACGCTGTCAGACCTGTCGTGTTGGTGTATCGGTTTGTTGATTGGCGCTACAGCCAATCCGTTACTAAACTTATCCTGCCATTTGTATACAGAGAGTTTTTTGTGACAAGACATGAAGAAGGCGAAGGTGAGCTGAGCGAAGCCCAGCGTCTGGCAATGCTGGAAGACACCGTATCCACTAACCGGGTTGTACTGATGATCATCGCTGTACTGGCGGTGGTGGCGATTTCTGTGGCGGTAACCATCGCGGTGGTTAAGCTGATGCAGCCGGATGTGGCTTATGTCGACAGTAAAAGTTTTGCCAAGCTGGAGCGTGATGTCGGCATTCTGAAAGAAGCGGCTATCGCTTATGAACAGAGCATGACTGACACCAAAAATATTCTCGACAGCAGTAATGCCACGGCGTTTAAGGCGTTGATGCTGGAGCAGGAAAAAAGCTATCAGCTGCACCTGAATGCGCTGAAGCAGGGGATGCGTGATCTGGCGCGTATGGTGCCCGGTTCGCGCACCTGGCTGGATATTTACGAGGAGCAGATGGATGAAGCACTGGCTGAGAGCCGGGCGCGGATGAACCGCTTATCGCGTCTGCAGACCTCGGCCCTGCCAAATGTCGAGGCGATTCCTCTGCCGGACAGAGACGAGCCGGTACCGGTGCTTAACTGAGGCTCTTGGTTCTGAAGGGCTTAGCCAACAAAAACGGCGTGCAGTGCACGCCGTTTTTTATGCCCGTCGTTTATCGGGCAGGATGATCAGCCGCGGTGATCGGAAACAAAGGGATTGGTACGGCGTTCGTGGCCAAAGGTGGATTCCGGGCCGTGACCGGGAATAAAGGTAATGTCATCACCCAGCGGAAACAATTTGTCGCGGATGGAAGACACCAGCTCGGCATGGTTGCCCTTGGGGAAATCGGTGCGGCCGATGGAGCCCTGAAAAATCACATCACCGACAATGGCCAGCTGGTCGGCAGCGCTGTAAAACACCACATGGCCGGGTGTGTGTCCGGGGCAGTGAATCACATCCAGCTCAACCTCGCCGACCTGTACTTTATCGCCATCGTTAAGCCAGCGGTCCGGGGTAAAGATCTCAGCCGGCGGAAAGCCAAACATCGCGGATTGCTGTGGCAGTCCCTGAATCCAGAACAGATCGCCTTCGTGCGGCCCTTCAATCGGCAGGCTCAGACGGCGTGCCAGCTCGGCGGTGCCGCCGGCATGATCGATATGGGCATGGGTCAGCAGAATTTTTTCGGCTCTGGCACCCATGGCATTTACCTGCTGCAGAATACGTTCAATATCGCCGCCCGGATCGACAATGGCTGCGGCCTTGGTGGCATTACACATCAGGATGGAGCAGTTCTGGGCGAAGGCGGTAACGGGAACAATAGCGACAGATAACGACATGAACAGGGGCTCTGGTTTGCAGTAAAGGCGCAAGGGTAGCCTAACAGGAAGGATGGGAGAAGCCCGCAGGCTTCTCCCGCTGGTGCAGTAACGGGCGGCTCAGAAGGCCATGATTTTCGGTTTGACCCCGGCAAACTGCGGCATGGTCATACCGGCGTCGGCATTCACATAGGTGGGGTCGGCGATGGTGTAGCGCTTGCCCTGCCAGCTCCAGTTATCGCCCTGCACGCCGCCGTTAAAGGCAACGGCGGTGGCAACGTGTCCCGGAAAGTCGAGAATCACGACATCCAGCCCCAAAAGCGATTCGGTCAGCCAGGCAAACAGCGCGGCGCGGTCTTCGCAATCGGAGTAGGGGTAGTGCAGGGTTTCCAGCGGGAACAGGTAATTTTCCTCGTGGAACTGCTCATCGTCGGTCTGGTAGGCGAATGCCGTCTGCACAAAGCGCAGCAGGTGATTCACCGCTTCCTGCTCACTTTTCCCGGCGACGACCGGGCGCAGCTGATTGAGCAGCGATTCGCTGGTCACCGCCGGTAAGCCGGCTTTGAAGTAGTTCGGCAACGACAGCTGTGGATAGCTGCTGAAGTAGCTGACGAAACGCTGCGGATACGCCACCTTAATGCTGTACGACTGATCGCGGTATTTAAATGTCAGCTGGCGCTGTTCTTCGCTGCCGCCAATGGCAAAACGGTTCGGCTGGCTGAAATCAAGGGCGCGTGAGCCTTCGTCATGCTGGCCTTCGTAGGTAAATACTTTGCCGGGCTTCAGTGCTTTTTCATTCAGATTGATGGCGTAATATTTTTTATTACCGAGGCGGAAAAAAGTAACACCAAACATTTCCTGTTCGGATGTCAGCAGCAGATGAACTTTGTCGTTATAGGCGACACGGGCATCGTAACCGGCTTTTACCAGCAGGAACCAGCTGGTCAGCTTACGGCTGGTACTGTCTTTATGCAGGGCGCGGGCAAACTGATCAAACAGCTGGGCGCTGCCCCAGTCGTTCAGACCCAGACGCTCTGCTTCAGCCTGCAGTGCCTGCACCGTTGGTTTGTGTTCAGCACTGGCCAGCTGCTGCCAGTATGAAGCAATTTTTTCGTTATTAATTTTACCGCTGAAATTGCGTTTGAATTTGGCGTTGTACGGAATTTCGATGGCATTTCCGTAGAAACCAAAACGCGCCACCGGACCGCTGATCGGTGGTTTTTTCGCGGGTTTTTCTGCTACTGGTTTATCCAGCGTTGGCTTTTCTGCATCTGGTTTGTCGTCAACCGGTGGCTTGGTCAGTGGTGGCTTGGCTAGTGGTGGCTTGATCAGCTCCGGAGCCGGTGGTTTGGGCGCAGGAACTTCTGCGACCGGCGGCAGCTTGGGAAGGACGACTTTAGGCGTGTCATCCACGGCCGGTTTGGCATCTGGCTTGGCAGAAGCCGGAATTTCCGGCAGGTCAACCGGTTTGGGTTTCGGATCACGTTGCTCGGCGGGTTTCACATCAACCGGTTGCCATTTCTGCTGCAGAAACTGAATAAAGGCTTTGTCATTTTCATCCAGATAGGTCTGAAAATCGCCACGGGTTTTCTTTAACCATTGTTCATATTCAGACTCGGCTGTTGCTGTAGCCGACAGACTGAGTACTGGTAACACACAAAGGTAAACAGAGAGCTTTGCTGGAAATTTCATCGGGATTCCTCGCATAAAAAAGCCGGCAGACGCCGGCTTCTTATTATGATCGTGCGTCAGCGTTAAACGCTTACTGCATGTTGGAAATTTCAGAAGCCAGTTCGTCAAAAGACTTCTCGGCCTGGAATTTCTGCCACAGGGCACGTTCATTGTTCATAGAGGTTTTGATTGCCTGTTCCGCCAGTTTATTAACGGTGTCAGCATCCAGACCAACCAGAACTACGATACCGCCGCTTGGGGTTGGCATCTGACGGAAGATTTTAGAACCTACCAGAGTTTCTTTGGTGATCTGTTTGGTTACAGAAGTATTAACGCGATCAACGGTTTCAGAATCACCGGTACCAGTGGTTTCGGCGTACTGTTTGATCATGTTCTGCACTTCCACTTTCATGGTTTGTGCCAGTTCAACACGGGCAGCGGTTGCAGCCATCTGCTTCATGAAGTTAGGGCCGGCAGCTGACTTGTCAGCGTAACCAACAGCAGACAGATCCAGACCATCAACCGGAGCGCCACACACCCACTCAGGAGCGGCCTGACCAGAACCATCGGCGAATACGCAGCTGGCTACCGGAGCTTGAGTTGGTTGGTTAGAAGCACAGGCGACCAGCAGAGTGGTCGTCGCTACAGCGAATAAAGCGCGAAGTTTCATCTTCCTCTCCTTGAATGAAGTGAGCGGTTTAATAAAAGTAAACTGCTATAAAAGGTGTGCCGAGAATAGCGGATGCTATGGCAAAATGCCACACGGGATTATGGCGGATGTGAGACGTGTCAAAGATGAAAAATACAGCGCTGGCAGCAGCATTATTGATCACAGTTTTATTACAGTATGGCTGTGCCGGAGCTAAGGTTCAGGATGGTGCCCCGGCGTGGATTATGAATCCGGGCAATGGCGTTGTGGCATCCTGCGGGTTTAATATTAGAGGCCGTTATGCTCAGGAAGAATGCGCATTGCAGCGTGCCCGCGAGCGTCTTGCCGCGCAGCAGGGCGTGGAAATCAGCAGCGTGTCTTATTTATCGGAACGGGTGCGCAACGACGCCAGCAGCGTCAGCCTGAATAAAGAAACGGTGGAAAAGGTCAGCGGCGTAACGGTAAAAGCGCGTATCCGTGACACCTGGTATGACGCCCAGCGGGACGAATATTACGTCTGGTTGGAAAGCCATTAACGATCAAAAAACAGGCTGAACGGCCGGTGGCGGAACAATAAATTCCGTTGCGGGCCGTTCAGTCTGGGTTCAGTCAGAGGCTGTTTTCTCTGATTAAACAGCCTTAGTGCTGGTGGCCACCGGCACCGTGGGCATGCTTATGCGCAATCTCTTCGGCGGTTGCAGCGCGTACAGCAACGACATCCACTTCGAACTTCAGTGTCTTGCCGGCCAGCGGGTGGTTGGTATCGACGTCAGCCATAAAACGGCCAACTTTAACGATGGTTACCTGACGGGTGCCCTGTTCGGTTTCGACCCAGGCAACCATGCCTTTCTTCCAGTTTTTCGCGCCCTGCAGGTGTTTTACCGGCACGCGTGCGACGGCATCGGCCTGACGCTCGCCATAGGCCTGATCCGGGGTCAGGGTGATGCTGATATGCTCACCGGCTTCTTTGCCGGCAACGGCCTGTTCAAATCCGGCAATCATATTGTTGTGGCCGTGCAGATAAGCGATGGCTTCGCCGCCGGCATCTTTATTGGTGCTTTCGATCAGCTGGTCCTGCTCGTCGAACAGGCTGTAGTGCAGCTGCACCACGGTATCCTTGGCGATGATCATGATGACTTCCCCATAAACATTAAAAGGCGCGAGTATCGTTTCCGGCCCGGTCTTTGGCAACACCTGTCGCGTTCTGGCGGTTACGCAGAGGAGTGACTTGATTTGTCTGCGGCGACCCCCATATCGGTTATTCGTGCATCAGAAAGCAGGAAATTTTCATGACAACTATTGTATCCGTACGCCGTGGTAATGATGTGGTGATTGGCGGTGACGGGCAGGTTTCTCTGGGTAATACCGTAATGAAAGGTAATGCCCGTAAGGTGCGGCGCTTGTACAACGATCAGGTGCTGGCCGGTTTTGCCGGGGGAACGGCCGATGCCTTTACCCTGTTTGAAAAATTTGAAGCGCAGCTGCAGAAGCACCATGGGCAACTGACCCGTGCTGCGGTTGAGCTGGCGAAAGAGTGGCGTTCTGACCGTGCGCTGCGCAAGCTGGAGGCAATTCTGGCGGTTGCCGACCATACGGCGTCGCTGATCATCACCGGTAATGGCGATGTGCTGCAGCCGGAAAACGATCTGATTGGCGTAGGCTCCGGTGGTAATTACGCGCTGGCATCGGCCCGTGCGCTGCTGGAAAACACCGAGTTAAGCGCCCGTGAAATCGTCGAAAAAAGTCTGAATATTGCCGCAGATATCTGCGTATTTACTAACAGCAACCTCACTATCGAAGAACTGAAGGCGGGAGAATAATCCATGAGCCAGATGACCCCGCGCGAAATCGTGCACGAACTCGACCGCCATATTATCGGACAGCACAATGCCAAGCGTTCGGTTGCCATTGCGCTGCGCAACCGCTGGCGCCGTATGCAGCTGCAGCCGGAACTGCGTGATGAAGTAACGCCAAAAAATATCCTCATGATCGGCCCGACCGGTGTTGGTAAAACCGAAATTGCCCGCCGTCTGGCGAAGCTGGCCAATGCACCTTTTATTAAGGTTGAAGCCACCAAATTCACCGAAGTCGGTTATGTCGGTAAAGATGTTGAATCCATTATCCGCGATCTGACCGAAACCGGTCTGAAACTGCTGCGTGAGCAGGAAATGGTCAAGGTTGCCAGCCGTGCCGAACTGGCCGCGGAAGAACGTATTCTGGATGTACTGTTACCGCCGGCGCGCAGCAGCACAACCAGCTGGGACACTACAGAAGAACCAAAAACAGAAGACAGCTCAACGCGCCAGGTTTTCCGTAAAAAGCTGCGCGAAGGGCAGCTGGATGACAAAGAGATTGAAATCGATCTGGCGCAGGTCAGCGTTGGTGTGGAAATTATGGCTCCTCCTGGCATGGAAGAAATGACCAGTCAGCTGCAGAGTATGTTTTCCAACCTCGGCGGCGAAAAGAAAAACAAACGTAAATTAAAAATCAAAGAAGCCTTCAAACAGCTGCGCGACGAAGAAGCCGCCAAAATGCTGAATATGGACGAGCTGAAAGCCCGTGCACTGGAGCTGGTGGAACAGAACGGCATCGTCTTTATTGATGAGATCGATAAAGTCGCCAAGCGTCATGAAAGTGGTTCCGGTGGCGACGTTTCGCGTGAAGGTGTACAGCGTGATCTGCTGCCATTAATCGAAGGCTGCACCGTCAGCACTAAATACGGCATGGTCAAAACCGATCATATTCTGTTTATTGCCTCCGGTGCATTCCATCTGTCCAAGCCTTCCGATCTGATTCCGGAATTACAGGGCCGCCTGCCAATCCGGGTGGAGCTGGAAGCGCTGACGCCGGATGACTTTAAGCGCATTCTGACCGAGCCAAAAGCATCGCTGACCGAACAGTATAAAGCGCTGCTGAAAACCGAAGGGCTGGATATTAACTTCACCGAGGATGCGATCAAGCGTCTGGCAGAAATTGCCTTTGAGGTGAACGAGAGCACAGAAAATATTGGTGCCCGCCGTCTGCATACCATTATGGAGCGACTGCTGGAACAGGTATCTTTTGATGCAACCGATATGACTCAGGCGGTTGAAATTGATGCTGCCTATGTTGAGAAGCAATTGGGCGATCTGGCCCGCGATCAGGATCTGAGTCAGTTTATTCTCTGACACAGATACGGATAAAAAAGGAGGCCTGCAGGCCTCCTTTTTTTATGTGCAACGTTATTTGGCGCAATTTAAATCCTGAAGCGCTCAATTAATCTGACCAGAGCTTCACTGCTGTCGGACAGCTTCTGTCCGTACTGATCGGTTTTTACCATATTGTCGGCAATATGCCCTGAAGATTCAGCAATCCGTACAACGTTGCCGCTGATCTCGTTGGCGGCGGCGCTTTGTTCCTCAACCGCACTGGCAATGCTCAGGTTCATTTCGGTAATAGTGCTGACTGCTGTGCTGATGGTTGATATCGCGTCCAGTGCCTGCTGTGAAGTGACAGAGGTGGATTCAGAATTCTTCACGTTTTCTTCCATCGAATGTACAGCGCTGGCGGCCTGATCCTGCAGGCGGGAAATCATTTTATTAATTTCTTCAGTCGATTCCTGGGTGCGCGAGGCGAGGGTGCGTACTTCGTCGGCGACCACGGCAAAACCGCGGCCCTGTTCACCGGCACGGGCGGCTTCGATGGCGGCGTTCAGTGCCAGCAGGTTGGTTTGTTCGGCGATACCACGGATAACATCCAGTACCGAACCGATAGCGTCGGTTTCACTCTGCAGACCCTGAATCACCTCGCAGGAACTCTGGATATCGGCGGCCAGGCTACCAATGCTTTGCTGCGTGGTTTGCATGGTTTTCATTCCACGGCGGGCGTTGTCATCGACTTCCCGGGCGGCGGCGGCGGCACGTTCGGCATTGCCAGCCACTTCGTGAATAGTCTGGCTCATTTCATTCGAGCCTGTGGCGGCAAGATCGGTCTGTTGCAGCTGATCGTCGGTGAGGCGGCGTGTTTCACTGCTGACGGTGGCAATCTCACGGGTCAGTTGCGCCAACAGTTCTGAGGCGGTTTTACTTTCGCTCACAACTTTGTGAATCTGACCAATAAAGGTATTAAAGGCCTGGGCAATATTGGTGATTTCGTCCTGACCTTTGGAAGGTAAACGCTGAGTCAGATCGCCTTCACCGCGGGCAATATCATCCATCGCCTGAGTGATAACCCGCAGCGGATGACGGATGCTGTTCGATACCAGCATGATGACGGCAATCAACAGAATAATAAAAATCAGACTGGTGGTAATAAGGCCGGTGGCACTTTGCCAGAAGGCGGTCATTACGTCGTCGGTATAAACACCGGTGCCGACAATCCAGTCCCAGGGTCTGAACTGTTTAACGTAGCTGACCTTGGATACCGGATCTGAGCTACCGGCCTTGGGCCAGTAATAGTTAACGTAATTGCCTTCGGGTTTACTTTTTGCCGCTTTTACAATTTCACGAAACAAATACAGGCCATTGGTGTCTTTAACGTCGTTAACGTTTTTTCCTTCCAGCTCTGCTTTGGCGCCATGCACGACGACAACAGGCGCGGAGTCGTTAACCCAGAAATATTCATTGCCGTTATAACGCAGCTCGCGGATGGCATCCTTTGCCCGTGTTTGTGCTTCTGCTACCGGCATTCCCTGCTGGCTGAGCTGGTAATAATGCTCAATCAGGCTGTATGCACTGTCGACCTGCTGTTTTACCGCCTGTTGTTTCGCCTTGCTTATGGTGTTGTAAATATGTTGCATGGCTTGCAGCTGGATCAGCAGAACACATATTACAGAAGCACTGAGAATTACCCATAAACGGGCACGGATACTGATATTGCGTAAAGAATTCATAGGCAGCTCAATCTCACCGATAGTAAACTACATCAGGTACAACCGGAGCCTGATATTGGGCGACACACCATGTATGCCTTACATAAAAGTGTAGCGCGCTTTATCTTATCCGCCCGTTATCCTTACTCCCGGAGTGGAATAACAGTGATTCCAAAAGCAATAAAAGTGAAGAAAGTCAGCCACTGTCTTGAGTTGACCTATGGTGAGCAGCCTTATGAGCTGTCTTATGAATTTCTTCGTGTGCACTCACCTTCGGCAGAAGTCCGTGGTCATGGTGTCGGCAATGAGGTGTTGCAGAGCGGTAAAAAAGATGTGGTATTGCTGCGTATTGAACCGGCCGGTAATTATGCCCTGAAACTGGTGTTTGACGACGGCCATGACTCAGGTCTGTATGACTGGAGTTATCTCTATCATTTGTGCACGCATCGTGATGAACTGTGGGCTGATTACCTGCAGCGCCTGCAACAGGCCGGAAAAAGCCGCGACAGCGCGCAAATCAACTTTAAAGCCCTGTAAATACGTGTGTAACCGTTATACTGGGCGCAAATTAATTATAGGAGCCGCACATTGACGGATTCCAACGCACCAAAAGCCCCGTTCCATGACCCAAATGCCGAGGCCGAAGCGCAAAAATATGAAAACCCGGTTGCCAGCCGTGATGCCCTGCTGGCATTGCTGGAGCAACTGGGCCACCCGGCTACCCACGCGGAAGTCTGCGAAGCACTGGGTGAAACCGATGAAGACCGTGTAGAAGCTCTGCGTCGCCGCCTGATTGCGATGTCGCGTGATGGCCAGCTGATCAGCAACCGTCGCAGCCAGTTTGCGCCGCTGCGCAAAGTCGATCTGGTTACCGGTGTGGTGATGGGCCATCGCGATGGTTACGGCTTTGTGCTGCGTGACGGTGCTGATGATGTGTACCTGTCTAACCGCCAGATGAGCAAAGTCTTTCACGGTGACCGCGTTGCGGTACAGATTCTTGGTCTCGATCGCCGTGGCCGCCCCGAAGGCAAAATTGTCGAAGTGCTGGAGCGTAATACCCAGCAGATTGTCGGCCGTTACTTCGATCAGTCCGGTGTTGGCGTCGTACAGCCGGATAACAAACGCGTGGCGCAGGAAATCCTGATTCCGCCGGTTGGCCGCAAAGGCGCTGAGCATGGTCAGTTTGTGGTGGTGCAGATTGTTGAGCAGCCCAAGCCCGGCGGCTTACCTATGGGTGAAGTGGTCGAAGTGCTGGGTGATCATCTGGCACCGGGGATGGAAATTGATGTTGCCATCCGCAGCCATAATATCCCGCACGAATGGCCGGACGCAGTGCTGGTAGAAGCTAAAAAACTGCCGGAACAGGTCAAAGATAAAGACAAACACAACCGCATCGACCTGCGTCAGCTGCCTTTTGTCACCATCGACGGTGAAGACGCCAAAGACTTCGACGATGCCGTCTATTGCGAACCTAACCGCAAAACCGGTGGCTGGCGTTTATACGTTGCCATTGCCGATGTATCCCATTACGTACAGGCAGGTTCGGCATTGGATGTTGAAGCTCACGGTCGTGGCAACTCGGTGTATTTCCCTGAGTTTGTGGTACCGATGCTGCCGGAAAAACTGTCCAACGGTTTATGCTCGCTGAACCCGGAAGTAGATCGTCTGGTGATGGTATGTGAAATGACCATCTCCAAAGCCGGTAATATTTCCGGTTATCAGTTTATGGAAGGTGTTATCCACTCCCATGCGCGCCTGACCTATAACAAGGTCTGGAAAATGCTGCAGCCGGAACGTGGTGACGACGGCGATGCCTGGCGTGAACATTACAAAGACGTTGTGCCGCATCTGGAAAATCTCTACGCCCTGTATAAAACCCTGCGCGCCAAACGTGAAGAGCGTGGTGCGATGGATTTCGACTCGGTCGAAACCCGTATCGTGTTCGATGCTGAGCGTAAAATTCAGGAAATCGTACCGACCGAACGTAACGCGGCCCATATGCTGATTGAAGAATGCATGCTGGCGGCCAACGTTTGTGCTGCCGATTTCTTCCAGCGTTATGATGTGCCGGCACTGTATCGTGTGCATAACGGCCCGAGCGCGGAAAAACTCGAGAACCTGAAATCTTTCCTCGCCGAAGTCGGTTTATCCATGCCACATGGTCAGGACCCGTCGCCGAAAGATTATCAGGCATTGCTGAGCCAGATTGGCGACCGTCCGGATTCACATTTAATCCAGACCGTGCTGCTGCGCTCGCTCAGTCAGGCCGTTTACAAGCCGGATAACGAAGGCCACTTTGGTCTGGCTTATAAAGCCTATACCCACTTTACTTCGCCAATCCGCCGTTACCCCGATCTGCTGGTGCACCGTGGTCTGCGCAGCGTGATCCGCAGCGAACGCGAATGCAAACACGTAAAACGTGCCGACGGTGCTAAGCCACTGGCCCAGAAAACCATCTATCCATACGACACCGCAGCGATGGTGGTGATGGGTGAGCATTGCTCGATGACCGAGCGCCGTGCCGATGATGCTACCCGTGATGTGGTGGATTTCCTCAAGTGCGAATTTATCAGCGACCGTATCGGTGAAGAATTCGAAGGGGTTATTACCGCGGTTACCGGCTTTGGCTTATTTGTTGAATTAAAAGACGTCTATGTCGAAGGCCTGGTGCATATCAGTGGTCTGGCAAACGATTACTACCACTTTGACGCGGTTAAACACCGTCTGGTGGGTGAGCGCACGCGCCGCAGTTTCCGCCTTGGCGATAAGCTCTGGGTAAGGGTCATGAACGTGAACCTCGACGAGCGTAAAGTCGATTTCGAACTGACCACTGCACCGGTGAACGCCAGACGCAGCAAAGCCAGCGATCTGCCAACGCCTGCGCGTTTACCGCGCCGCCGTAATAAACAGGCCGATGGCAAAGTAACCGAAGAAATGCTGGAGCCAAGCCGCCAAAAAAAAGCACGGGCACCCTCGACAGAATCTGGAGATGGTGCCAGAAGTGGCGGTAATAAAAGCGGCGCTAATAAAAGCGGCGTTAAAAATGCCGGTGTTAAGCGTACGGCTGACAAGGGCGCTAAAACCTTTGCTGCTGACGATTCTGACGGCACTAAAAGCAAAAAGAAAAAGCCCAAGCCGAGTAAACGGCAAAAGCTGAACGCCAAAAAGAAAACCGAAAGCAAAAAAGCGGTAAAGAAAAAGACCGCAAAGAAAAAACCGGCCAAAAAGGCCGGAAAGAAAACAGGTTAATTAATCAATGAAGTTAGAAGCCGTTTACGGTTTGCATGCCGTTACCACCTTATTGCAGCGCAGTCCGGATCAGGTGGTGGAGCTGTGGGTGATGAAAGGCCGTCAGGACCAGCGTATGCAGCGCGTGCTGGAACTGGCTGCCGAACAGGGGCTGGATATCCGTGAGGCCGACAAAGGCCTGATGAATCAGAAGGCCGATGAAGGTAATCACCAGGGCATTATTGCCTGGCGTAAGCCGGTGCAGAATAAAAACGAGAAACACCTGCCGGATATTCTCGACGGTATCAGTGGCAATGCGCTGATTCTGATTCTGGACGGCGTTACCGATCCGCATAATCTGGGTGCCTGTCTGCGTACGGCAGACGCCGCCGGTGTACAGGTGGTGATTGCGCCGAAAGATAAATCCGCCCCGTTAAATGCAACAGCCGCCAAGGTGGCCTGTGGTGCAGCCGAAGCCGTGCCTTATATTCAGGTCACCAATCTGGCGCGCACCATGAAAGAACTGCAGGAACGCGGTATCTGGATTGTCGGCACCGCCGGTGAAGCAACGCACAGCATTTATCAGCAGGATTTTACCGGGCCAACGGCTCTGGTTATGGGCGCTGAAGGTGCGGGTATGCGTCGTCTGACCCGTGAACATTGCGATTATCTGGTGAATATTCCGATGGCCGGCGAAGTCAGCTCGGTTAACGTGTCGGTGGCTACCGGCATTTGTCTGTTTGAAGCGGTGCGTCAGCGTCAGTTGAGCTGAGTACCTGTTTGCGGGCAGGTAACCGCTGTTGCCTGTCTGCGCAAAATTCCCTTCTGAATAAATGGAGTCTTCTGCGTGGAGTGGTGGAACGAATTAATTTCACAGAATTATGACTGGTTCTGGGATGTCAGCATTGCCCTGAGTATCACGCTGATTGCCGGTGCGGCATGGCGCTTTACCCGCAAGCGTCTGGTTAAGCTGGCGCTGGCGACCAAGAACCGCTGGGACGATATTGTGCTGGAGGCCATTGGCGTCCCCATCAGCTGGATTATTTTTGCCATTGGTGCGACCTGGATTGCCGACATCACCGCCGGTCATTTTTCTTCTGAAATTATTTCCAGTATTCCGGTGGTGCGTCAGCTGGCGCTGATTATTCTCACCGCCTGGGCGCTGTGGCGTCTGATTAACCGCGTGGAAGAACGGCAGATTGTGAATGGCATCGATCCGACCACGGTACAGCTGGTGGGTAAAGTGGCCAAACTCAGCGTTACCATTCTGATTATTCTGCCGATTTTTCAGCTGTTGGGCATATCCATTTCCGGCATCCTCGCCTTTGGTGGTGTCGGTGGTCTGATCGTCGGTATGGCCGCCAAAGATCTGCTGGCCAATTTCTTCGGCTCGCTGATTATTTATCTCGACCGCCCGTTCAAAGTCGGTGACTGGGTGCGTTCGCCGGACCGCAGCATCGAAGGAACGGTAGAGCATATCGGCTTTCGCGTAACCCGTATCCGCACCTTTGATAAGCGTCCGCTGTATGTACCGAACTCGGTGTTCACCAATATCTCGGTGGAAAACCCATCGCGCATGACCAACCGCCGTATCTACGAAACCATTGGTATCCGCTATCAGGATTCGCGTCATCTGCCGGCAATTATGGAAGGCGTTCGTGCCATGCTGCGCGAACATGCGGAAATTGATAATAACCAGACCATGATCGTGAACTTCAACAGCTTTGGTGAATCCAGTCTGGATTTCTTTATCTACACCTTCACCAAAACCACCGACTGGGTAAGGTTCCACGAGATCAAGCAGGATGTACTGCTGAAAGTACTGAATATCATCCACGAGAAAGGTGGCGACTGCGCCTTCCCGACCCGCACGCTGCATGTCGATTCTTTACCGCCGCAACTGGCGGGTACGGCTCCGGCCCAGCGCTGACAAGGCTCAGGCTCTGCCCTGTAACCCAGGGTGGAGCCGCATTCCCGGGCTGCCGCTCTGGCAGTTCAATAGCTATACCTAATAGCCTTCTTTGAAAAGATCAATTTAACTAATCAGAAGCATGTCCCTACTATAGGTCCTGTTCCCAACACAAACCTATGGAGCAAGACCACATGATCAACACTGAAATCAAACCATTTGCAGCAACCGCTTTTAAACAGGGCGAGTTCGTAGAAATCACTGAAGCTGATGTTAAAGGCAAGTGGGCAGTATTCTTCTTCTACCCAGCCGACTTCACTTTCGTGTGCCCGACCGAACTGGGCGACCTGGCTGACAAATACGAAGAACTGCAGAAGCTGGGCGTAGAAGTGTTCTCTGTGTCTACCGACACTCACTTCTGCCACAAAGCATGGCACGACAGCTCTGAAACCATCGGTAAGATCAACTACTACATGGTTGGCGACCAGACCGGCACCATCACCAACAACTTCGGTGTAATGCGTGAAGGTCAGGGCCTGGCAGACCGCGCTACTTTCCTGGTTGATCCACAGGGCGTTATTCAGGCCATGGAAATCACCGCTGAAGGTATCGGCCGTGATGCAGACGACCTGATGCGTAAAGTGAAAGCTGCTCAGTACGTTGCTGCTCACCCAGGTGAAGTGTGCCCGGCTAAGTGGAAAGAAGGTGAAGCGACGCTGGCTCCATCCCTGGATCTGGTCGGCAAGATCTGATCGAAGCTGGCTGCGTTGACATCGCGTTGTTAAAAGCCGATTCAGAATGCTCACTTAGCGCACTAAGCTCCGCTTCTTCATCGGCTTTTGCCTAGCGCTGTCGGCCTCGCCAACGCTTCGGGCCGGCATTTGCCAAATGCTGTCGGCTTCGGGACGCGGGCCGACACTGTAATTGCAATACCCGGCTCCGGTTTTCCGGAGCCGCTTTAAAAATCTTCAATCGGACGGTATTTCCATGCTTGATGCAAATATGAAACAACAATTAGGCACCTACCTGAACAATCTGCGTAATCCGATTGAACTGCAGGTGTCTGTTAATGATTCGCCAAAATCCAAAGAACTGGAAACTCTGGCGCGTGAAATCGCAGAACTGAATGATCAGATTTCCCTGACGGTGACCAACGAAAAAATCGGTGGCCGTTCTCCGGTAATGACCGTTGCCAAAGCGGGCAGCGAAGCCCGTGTGGCCTTTGCCGGTGTGCCAATGGGCCACGAGTTTACCTCGCTGGTGCTGGCTTTATTACAGGCGGGCAGTCACCCGTCGAAAGAAGATCAGGCATTGCAGGATCAGGCAAAATCCCTGACGCGCACCCTGAATTTTGAAGTCTATGTATCGTTGTCGTGCCACAACTGTCCTGATGTTGTACAGGCGGTGAATTTAATGGCGGCGCTGAATCCGAACGTTACCGCCACCATGATCGACGGCGGCGTATTTCCGGACGAAGTGAAAGAACGCAATATTATGGCGGTTCCTTCGCTGTACCTGAATGGTGAAGTGCTGGCCAACGGTAAAATGACGCTGGCGGAAATCCTCAATAAAGTGGATGACGACGCCGATGCCAAAGCTGCGGCGGCGCTGGCCGATAAAGATCCGTTTGATGTGCTGGTGGTTGGCGGTGGCCCGGCGGGAGCTTCAGCGGCAATTTACGCCGCGCGTAAAGGCATCCGTACCGGTCTGCTGGCTGAGCGCTTTGGTGGCCAGGTTGCTGACACGGTCGGCATCGAAAACTTTATTTCCGTGCCATACACCGAAGGACCAAAGCTGGTCGCTCATCTGGAAGAACACGTTAAAGAATACGACGTGGATGTAATGAAAACTCAGAAAGCCGTGGCGGTGCGCAAAACCGATTCCGGTTTAACCGAAGTTGAACTGGAAAACGGTGCGGTACTGGCGGGTAAATCCGTTATTCTCGCCACCGGTGCACGCTGGAGAGAAATGAACGTACCCGGCGAGCAGGAATACAAAGCCAAAGGCGTATGCTTCTGCCCACACTGCGATGGCCCGTTATTTAAAGGTAAGCGTGTTGCGGTGATCGGTGGTGGTAACTCCGGTATTGAAGCCGCTATTGATCTGGCGGGACTTGTTGAGCACGTCACCGTACTGGAATTTTCTGATGTACTGCGTGCCGATGCGGTGCTGGTGAAAAAAGCCGAAGCCACTGCCAATATCGACATTATTAAAATGGCGATGACCACTGAAGTGATTGGCGATGGTGAGCGGGTAACGGCGATTAAATACCAGGACCGTAATACCGGCGAAAGCCATGTGATCGAACTGGCGGGTATTTTCGTACAGATTGGTCTGGTACCGAATACCGAATTCCTGAAAGGAACGGTCAACCTGACTGAGCGTGGCGAGATTATTATCGACGGTCATGGCCAGACGAATGTACCGGGCGTATTCGCCGCCGGTGACTGCACCAACGTGGCGTACAAGCAGATTATTATTTCGATGGGCGCAGGTGCAACCGCTGCACTGGGTTCCTTCGATTACTTAATCCGCAACTGAGCGACCGCATAATTTAAAAATTCAGCACCCTGAATGCTTGTTGGGAACAGACAAGCAGCCCGCGGCCCGGTAGCAATGATTGCTTCCGGGCCGTTTTTGTTTTTAATCGCATCAAAGTCCGCTATTGTCAGGCGGAGTGTTGGATTATTAACAGGAATGGATGCAGATGATCTCTTGTATTGCGTTATTACGCGGCATTAATGTCGGCGGTAAAAATATTCTGCCGATGAAAGATCTGATCACCGTGTTTGAACAGGCCGGCTATCAGCAGGTTAAAGCCTATATTCAGAGCGGTAATGTTGTTTTTCAGAGCGCTGCACAACCTGTGGCTGCAGACAGTACGCGGCTGCGTAGTCTGATTGCTGCTCAGCATGGATTTGAGGTGGACATTCTGTTGCTGAGCGCGGCTGAGTTACAAGCAGTTATCGCTGCCAACCCTTACCCGGTGGATGATGGCAAAGTGCTGCACTTCTTCTTTCTGGCTGCACAGCCAAAGACCGTAGACTCAGAACGCCTTCAGGCTCTGAGTAAGGCATCGGAATCTTTTCAGTTGGCTGACGGCGTATTTTATCTGTATGCGCCAGAAGGTATTGGCCGTTCAAAACTGGCGGCAGGTGTGGAAAAAGTTCTTGGGGTTCCTGTAACCGCCAGAAACTGGAACACCGTCAGCAAGTTAGAAAGCCTGCTGAACGCTGTGGATTAACTCCGTTAACATTCAGGTATGCCAGAGCGTGGGAACTTTCCTTGACCCTCTGGCTGGTTCAGGCATGCTCAGTCATTCACGGACAGACAGCAGCGCACGGAGCCACTATGACCACAACAGTCAAAACCCCGGGTGTTTATATCAATGAGATAAACACCTTTCCTGATTCGGTTGTGCCCAGTGCAACCGCTATTCCTGCGTTTATCGGTTATACGCCTGCGGCACAATTAAACGGTCAGTCACTGCTGAATAAAGCGGTGCTTGTACAATCTTACGAAGAATTTTTCTCGCGCTTTATGCATGCGGACGAGCTCCAGCCGGTACAGTATTACCCACAGGGCGGAGATGATAATTACGAACTTCTGCCCGACCCGGCAACGGTGTATTACCTGTGTAACAGTATGCGGCTGTTTTTTGAAAACGGGGGTGGCAGTGCTTATGTTGTATCGGTCGGAAATTACGGTAAGCCGAGCGGAAACCCCTTAAGCAGTGCGCAGGCAGCGATTATTAATCCGAATATTCTGTTGGCTGATCTGCTGCGTGGACTGCAGGTTCTGGCAGAAGAATCAGAGCCGACGCTGTACCTGTGTCCGGACGCAACACTGTTGTCTGTGGCAGAAAATGCAACACTGATGCAGGCCATGCTGTTGCAGGCTGAACAGCTGGAGTATCCGTTCTGTCTGTTCGATGTCATTGGCGGGCGCAATCCTGACCCGCTGTTATACAGCGAAGATATCCGGAATTTTCGCGAAAACACGGGCAGCAACGGGCTGAAAAATGCTGCCTGCTATTATCCGTTTATCGGCACCACGATGGTGGGAAGTAACGAGCTGAATTACACCAATCTGTTTGGCGGTAATCTGCATCAACTGGCGGCGTTTCTTCATGCAGAGTCTGATGGTACGTCGGCAGTCAGCCGCATTCTGGCGGATATCGCAGCCTTATCAGAGCCATCAGCAGCGCAGATTCGTCAGCACGATATGGCATTACGGAATGCCAGTAAGCGTTATAACAGCTTGCAGCAAAGACTGAATACCGAGGTCAATATTTTGCCGGTCAGTGCGGCGATGGCTGGCATTTATGTGCTTAACGATAGTAACGAGGGCGTATGGCGTGCACCAGCTAATGTCAGCATCGTTGGCGCAGCTGCGTTACCTATCCGCTTATCAGATCATCAACAGGCTGAGCTGAATATTGATGAAGCTTCCGGCAGATCCATTAACGCCATCCGTTTTTTTAATGGCCAGGGCATTCTTGTCTGGGGCGCCCGCACGCTGGATGGTAACAGTCAGGACTGGCGTTATATTCCGGTGCGGCGCACGGCGATTTTTCTTGAGCGTTCAATTCAGGAGGGCATGAAGCGTTATATTTTTGCAGCCAACGATGCCAACACCTGGAATGCTGTAAAAGCCATGATTGAGAGTTTTCTCACCAGTATCTGGAAAGAAGGGGGTCTGCAGGGCTCGTCTGCCAGTGATGCGTTTAATGTTGCGGTCGGGCTGGGGAGTAGCATGACCAGTGACGATATTCTGAATGGCTGGCTGCGGGTTAATGTAAAAGTAGCGACTGGTTCGTCCTGCTGAATTTATTGTGCTGAACTTCGAGCAGCAGCAGGCAGATTCCTGATGCTGCCGGAAACGCTGACTGCCCGGTAATCCCGGCCAGTTTTTTTCAGCAGAGCTCTTCGTCGCGCAGCTGGGAGCTCATGCCGTCGCAACTTTCTGACCAGGCGCTGAGCCAGTCTGGCAGCGGTGGTGATTGCGGAGCAAGATTCATTTCGGCGATAAACTCCTGCGGATCGGCCAACCCTTTTGCCGAACGGAACAGGCCACGCATCATCACCACACCAATAACCCGTTCTTTGCGCATAAAACGATGTTCAACAAAGACCCATTTATCATCCCAGCCGAGCATACGGCTGTGAATTTCAAAGGCTTCAAACAGCCGCAGCTCACGGCGGAATTTCCCCCAGACATCACCCACAACCGGAAACGCTTTATGGCGCAGAGCCACTTTGTAGGCGCCGCTGCGTAACACGTAATCCATACGCCCGACATCGGCCATGGTGAAGTAACGGCCATTGGTTACATGGCGGTTAAAATCCAGATCCAGTGGCCATACGCGCATTTTCACCACTGTGGTGTCCAGGCCGCCGACCGGCTTGCGCCACGGGCGGCGCAGCAGCATAAGTAACAATCGAAACCAGAGATTCATCTTTATTTTCCTGACTGCTTAAACAGGCGGCCACTCTAAGGCTTGCGGGGGCGTCGTTGTATATGCATAAATGACTTGTTTCACGCGAAATCTGCAATCGAGGCATTATGCACGTTACTTTGCTGTTGGCTGATCAATGCTCTGCGGCCAGTGCGACTATGGCGCAGGAGATCTTTTATGCCGCCAACTTATTTTCCGGTCAGGAGAAGCCGCTGTTTGAGCTGAGCCAGGTGTCGCTTGATGGCTTGCCGGTTACGACCTCCGCCGGTCAGCAGCTGATGGCGGACTGCGGGATTGCCGATATCCGCCAGACCGATCTGATTGTGATTCCGGGCTTTCTCTTCAGTCTGCAGCAGGCGATGCCGGAGTTTGGCCGCTACCGGGCGTGGCTGACGGAGCGCTACCGGCAAGGCGCGACGAT